>NZ_CAKJTM010000018.1:45806-52664 GCF_917627345.1 Protofrankia sp. CiP3
TGTCGAAGACGTGAGCCAAGACGCCACCGACAAGATCGACACCTGTTTCGATAACGATGAGGGCGGTGCGGCGGAGGTGGACTGACCCGTCGGGCTGTCAGTTTCGCTGTCGACCAGTCTAGAGCCCCACACCATGATTGATGATGAGGCTTTGACCTGTGGGGATACGGCGTGCTCGGCGGGACTCTAACCCCAGCCTCTTGATCCGTAACAGGTGGCTGTCCTCACCGCTGAGTGTTCCCGAGCGCGTGCACCAGCCGGGCGTAGCCGTCGTGGGTGAACAGGTCGACAGGCTGCCACGTGCGTAGCCGGTGGGGAATGTCGCAGTCCTCAATGCGCGCCGGAATCATGAAAACCGTGTCCGGAGGCTGCTCCATGGCCACCTCAAGCGCCCAGGCGATATGCCTGTTGACGGCGCCCCGCTCGTACACAGCTCTCGACAGGCACACGACCACGGCCCGGCTTCGCTCGATCGCCTGTCTGATCGTCGCTTCCCGCTCCCAGCCACCGCCAAGATCCTCGGCCTCCAGCCACAGGCCGTCAACGCCATCGGAGCGCAGGCGGGCATGCAGGTTCGCCGCCACCGCGCGATCGGCCTCCGCATGACACAGGAAGACCACCGAGCGGCCCGGTGCCGGCCGGGACACCGGCCGGTCCGGGAGGTCGAACAGCCACGGGCGGCCTGCGATCTCATAGGGGAAACGAAAGACCGCGGCGGTCTCCGCGACGTCGGCAAGGTCGCACAGGATGCGCTCCGGTTCGTCGAGCGAACCTGGCGGCGCTTCCTGCCGGTACGTCGCATCGAGCCACCCACGCCTCAAAGCGGTGATGTTCGCCCACGCCGGCCCGAGTTCCGCCGGTGGCGGCCGCCGCGACACCGCCCCGCCGCCGCCGAACGCGCCGTCGCGGACCGGCGGCGAGATGGTCGCCGCGACCAGTTCACCGAAGGCTGGATCCAGCGGCCCAGCGGAGGCCACCGAGACCCGGACGCGATACGCGTGGTCGGTGTAGCGACGCAGCGCCTCGGCGTACAGCGGCTGTGCCTCGACGGCGAACGCGTCGGCCGGCACCGCGGCCCGGTACAGCGTGCCCGGTATCTCCGTCGCGAGCGCGGTGTACTCCCTGGCGAGCGCGCTGAGCGCATAGTGCAGGATGTCCGCCACCGGGTAGGGCTCGACGAAGAGGCTGATCAGCGTCGGGTACCGCTGCCGCGCCAGCGCGAGCCACACCGCTTCCCAGGAGCTGTCGCCACCGGCGAACGCGGACACCGCAAAGCAGATCCGGCGCCCGGGAGCCGAGCCCGGGATGCCCGGCCGGCTACACCAGCTGTGGGTCAGCCGTTTGCGGATCTCAGCCAGCCCGTCCGGGTGGGGTTCCACCGGCGCGAGCCAGCGCTGAACCTCGGCCGCGCTGGCGAACGGCCTGGCCGCCACATGAGCCGGTGGCCTCGCCAGGCGCTCCCGCAGCACGGCCGCCGCGCGCGTGACCGTGGCGTCGTCGGGAGCGAACACCCGCCCGAGCAGAGCGCAGGAGACGCTGCCGGAGCCGGGGTCGCTGAGGTAGCGCAGGTCGAAACAGGGCCGCTCATCGCTCCTTCGCCAGGCGGCAACCCACGCGGTCTCCGCGGTGCGGGCGTCGGCACGCCGCGACGGTTCACCCAGATCGGTGTACAGGCCAGGGCTGCCCGCGCCGGGCGTGATCGGCGCGAGGCGGACCCCCACCCACGCCCAGCAGCCCTCCGGACCGGACCGCCGCACAATCCCGTCCCCGCGGTGGCCGTCCAAGGTCACTGTTGGTAACGAGGTTCGTCACCGATCCGCCAGTCCCGCCCGCCGGGGCCCGCCGCCGGTGGGTACGAAGGCGGCTGCTGGTACGGCGGCGGGCTCTGCGCGGTGCCGTCGTACGGCCAGTTCTGCTGGCTGGGCTGACGCTGCTGCTGATCCATGGCCTGGTACGGAGGCTCGGCCGCTGGTGGCCCGCTGAAACCGGCATGCGAGGGCATGGGAGCCGGCGGCGTCGGCTCGGCGTCGATCCGTGGCAGGCCCTGGGGAAATCCGTACGTGACAGGCACGTCCCACCCCTCGATCGCGACGTACAGGCCCTCCCGGCACGCCGCGTGGACGGCTTCGCGCATGGCCCTGGGCCGTTCGGTACGCAACATGATCGTCTCTGGGTCAAGCCTGCCGATCATACCGTTCACCAGATCAACAAGATATTTCCCGATCAGGATGTACCCGCGGCGCGAGCGCCACATCATCCAGCCGAGGTAGAGGCTCGTGCCGTAGCTGAACACCGACACATAGGCCGAGTAGTTTTCCTCGGTCAGCACGAGCCGGTTGCTGACATGCCCGGCACCGATGCCGGTGGACATGCGCCGGACCGTCCGATAGAGCGGAATCTGCCGATCGCGCAGGGCGCCCGCTATCTTGCTGTAGGTGGACTCCACGCTGTTGGTCCTGTCCTCCAGCAGTACCCGCCACTCGCCAATAGGCTCGGTCAACCGCGACAGCAGCAGGACCGCCCAGAACACGGCACCGGCTATGACGGCACCCACGCCCATGATGGCGGCGCCCGATCCAGCACCCCCGCCCACCATGGCGAACAGCCCGAGGAAAGCGAATACGAGCCAACCGAGAAAAGCCGCGGACAGCGCCCGCGCAAATAACATGAAAATCACCTGCACGCCGACGCTGTCGTCGAGTGACAGCTCGATCGGATGGTGACGCAGTGTCTTGTCGAGGTAGGCGCCGTTACCGTCACCGCCGCGCCAACCAGGAATGTGCATCGCTTCCGCGTCGATCACCGTTCTCCCCTCACCGATCGGGCTCACTCGCCGGTACCGGATTCTGGCACGGCCGCTCGGCCCACGATATCCACCAGGCGCCTACCAGCCGGCGATACCCGGCCAACCACGGATTCCGCCGAACGGACTCACCCGTGAAAAACCTTCACCGTAGCCCGCTCGGGCCACGGCTTCCCCGTATTCCGATGGGTTCGCGCCGACCATCAAGACCGAGGTGCGTGCCTCAGCCCCGCGACGCCGCGTCCCTGCTGCCGAAGCCTCTAAGAGTGCCTGAGGATAGGGCGTTCGATCAGTGAGCGGCTCATCCGCGCACGGTCCGGCAAGGCGGCGGAGGAAGGCGCCCTGGTGCTGGGCGCCGACTGACGACAACGCGGCCGGGCGGGACGCGGATGAGCCGCGAGCCGGACAGTCCTATCCTCGGGCGCTCTAAAATGGCCGAACGCTCGTCCCGCCTCCCGGTCGCTGTTTCCCGTGGCGGGCGAGACGACCGTCGCGGCGCCGAATGGGGGTTCACGATGGAGGGCCGGACCGGCCAGTCGGTCGAGCTGTCGCTCACCGACGACGAGCGATGGGAACTGCTGCACGCCTGCGCGCGGGTCGCCGGGACGGCTGCCGCCGCCGGCATGCTGCTGGATCAGGCTGGCTACCCGAGGGAGTACCGGCCCGGCTGGCCGGGTATGACACCCGTCCACTGGTGGTACCAGGTTTTCACCGAGCTGGATAACGGCGTGATCGCCGATCCATTCCGCCGGCTGCTGCGCGCCGCGCTCCGGGTGTATCCGGCCAGTCCCGCGTTCACCGCGATCGCCGAACACCATGGCGCGGCCTGTGATGACCGGCCAGGCGCGGGGGCCAACGGCGCCGGAAATCCGTCGAACACCAGCGGGAGACCATACCCAGTCGGACAACCCGGCCTCCCCGACGGGCGGATCTTTCTCTGTTATTCCACCAGCGACCTGGCCGGCGCGCGCGCCCTGTACGCCCGCCTGCGGACCGACGGCCTCGCCCCCTGGCTCGACGACGAGGATGTTCTTCCCGGCCAGGAATGGGAACCGCTGGTCCGTACGGTCATCAGGAACTCGGCCGCTGTCCTGGTCTGCCTGACGGCACACGCGATGCACCGGCGGGACTTCATCCACAAGGCGATCCGGATCGCGCTCGACGTGGCAAGCGAACAGCCGGAAGGGGCGACCTACATCATTCCAGTGCGGTTGGAGGACTGTGCCGTCCCGGACCGCCTCCGCCCCTGGAGGCCGGTCGACCTCTTCGACGCTCGCGGTTATGAGAGGCTGCTGCGCGCGTTGCGCGGCCCGTCCTGAGCTTCTTTACCTCGCTTCTTTGCCTTCTTCGCTTTCGAGCAACACCTGTCCGGGGCCGATTCGCCGCGCCGCGCGGCGCGGCATGCGACACTTGTTTCGCACGGATGTCCGCCTGTTACGCCGGGGTAGGCCTCCCGCGGCGTGGCGGCTCAAGCCGTGCTTTCGCCCACCTTCCCGGCCGGCGCGGCGGGCCGCGACGCGGACGACCTGGAAGACGCGGCAAACGTGGCAGGTGAAGACCGAAGGGAGTGTGCCGGCCGACATGTCCGCGCCCAAGTCCGACATCGAGTCAACTCTCACCGACCTCACAAAAATCGATCTCGAAAGCTTGCGTTCACTCTCGGGTGAGATGCTGGACGCCGGCATGCGGCGGCTGCTGACCAGGATCGACGACCCGGACAACAGATTCGGCGGATACAACACCTGATGACGGCCGATTCACCGCTGCTTGGCACGTCCGGCGGCCCGGCCGTCATCCGCCACCAGCTCGCCGAGCGCGCGTTCGACGCGATTGCCACGGGCGTCGGTGACGCCAGCTCCGTGCGGACGCTGTTCGCCACCGAGCGCAGCCAGCGACACGTGCTGCTGCGTGCCGTCCTCGACGCCGCGCGCCCGCGCCCCGACGCCCATGGTCCGCTCGTGACCGTCGACGAGGTGTGGGACCTGCTGGTACGTGCCGAACGGAGTGATCCCGTCGAGACGGCCCGCGTGCTGTACCAGCCACAGACCGGGATATGGGCTACGCACGTGCTGCGGCGGATACGGAATCTGGTGTATGACGACGCTCCGCTGTGGGTCGACGTCGGGTACCTGCACGCGATGGCCGCGGCGGCGGCCATCCGGTGCGGGCTGCGGTTCCGGCTGTGTGTGCCGTTGCGGCAGGGCGCCGCCATGCTGCCGACGCTCGGCTACGTCCGCCTGCCCGTCCGGGACGCCTGGGAGACGGTCGAGGTGGCGGTGACCGCGCGGGGGGCCGTCCAGTGCACCAGCCGGTCCGGCACCGTCGACATCCGCCGGCCCCTGGATCTGGATACCGATGACAGCGCGGGCTGGACGCGATGCACGGTGCTCCACGCGCGGGCCGGCCGCGGCACGCTGTCCGTTGTGCTGGACGATATCGACCCCTACCGGCATATCCTGCGACCGAGCAGGCCGGCGCGGCTGACCCCGGCCGCACTCCGCCGCTGGGAGACCATGTTGGCGCAGGCCTGGTCATTGCTGGTAACCGAACATCCAGAGCAGGCCCGCGGGCTTTCCGCTGGCCTGTCGGTGCTCGTGCCACTGGCGCGGGCGGAAGCGTTCCGCCCGCGCAGCGCATCCTCCGGCGACGCGTTCGGCAGCCTCCTTCTCTCCGAACCCGACGACGCGGTCCAGCTCGCCGCGACGCTGGTGCACGAGCTGCAACACGCGAAGCTTGGCGCCCTGATGCACCTTTTCGATCTTTATGAGAATAATTCCCGGAGCCTGTTCTATGCGCCCTGGCGCGACGACCCGCGGCCGCTGGGCGGTCTGCTCCAGGGTGTCTACGCGTTTTTCGGCGTCACCCGGTTCTGGCGCAGGCAGCGGCAGGTCGCCGCTGGCAGCCGGAGTGTCCTGGCCCATTTCGAGTTCGCGCTGTGGCGACGGCAGGTCGCCCATGCTCTGCGCGGCCTGCTGGCGGCTCCGGAACTGACCGGGCTTGGGCGGCGCTTCCTCGACGGCGTGCTGGTCACCCTCTCCAGCTGGCAGACCGAGCCTGTACCAGGCAATGTCGCCCAGCGGGCCGCCGCCGCTGCCGTGGACCATCGCGCCGGCTGGCGGATCCGCCATCTGTGTCCGCCGCCGGACGCGGTCGATGCGCTGGCGCGGGCGTGGGTGGCCGGGTCAGCTCCGACCGGCCCGGTGCCGCCGTCAGACGTGCGGCCGGACCCGGCGGCGCGCCTGTTGGACACCCGGTCGGCGCTGACCCGGCTGTGGCTGGCCGACCGCGACGCGTTCCGGGAGCTGCAACGCCGCGATGAGGTCGGCCGCCGGGTGTCCGGTGCGACCGCGGCTGACCTCGCCTATGTCAGCGCCGACTACCGGTCCGCCCGGCAGCTGTACCTGTCAGGCCTGGCGGACAGCCCTGACCGGTCGGATGCCTGGGTCGGTCTGGGGCTCACCGCGCAGGCCGTGGGTCACGAACCGGTCGCCCAAGTGGTGCTCACCCGTCCCGAACTGGTGCTGGCGGTCTCCCGGGCGGTGGCGGCCAGGACCGGTCGGCGGCCGCCACCATGGGATCTCGCCGACTGGCTCGGCGGCTGCCCGCGCGGGCAGGCCGCCGACGCCCCCTGAACAGCCCCGCACACGGGTGGGATCCCGGCCGGGGCTCCCCGTTACAACGGCAACGGGTCGATGTCGCAGTTGGATCTGACCCAGCCGGCGGCGGCCCTTGTCGCCGGATGCTCCACGCCGAGGGTCTGGTCCATCTGGGTGATGGTCGACGCGTGCAACCGGCCGGCCTCCTCCATACGGCCCAACGCGCGCAGGTCCATCGCCAGGTTCGCGCTGCACACGAGGGTCGCGGGATGGTCCTCGCCGGACGTCTGCTTCGAGCGGGCCAGGATGTCGACGTCCCGGTCGTGGGCGGCCTGGAACTCGCCCTGGGCATACAGCTCGCTCGCGAGGTTGACCGCGCACGCGAGGGTCGACGGATGATCGCTGCCAAGACGACGGCGGAAGACCTCGAAGCTCTCGCGGTCGATCTCGTAGGCCGTC
>NZ_CAKJTM010000018.1:52809-88584 GCF_917627345.1 Protofrankia sp. CiP3
GGTGGGTGATGGCAAGGTTGACCGCGGCGGCCAGGGTGTGCGGATGCTCCTCGCCGAGCACTCGCTGGTAGCGCTCCCGGGTCTGCTCGCACAGCTCCCGCGCTCCGGCGAGGTCACCGTTGTGCCGCAGGTCCATGGACAGGCACAGCGAGGCGGCCAGGGTATCCGGGTGGTCAGGCCCGTACCGGCTTGTCAGGCGGAGCTGGACATCCCGCGACAGTTCCAGTGCGTGGGTATGGTCACCCGCCTTGCGGCGGGCGACAGCCAGGTTACGGGACGCCCGCAGGATCTGCGGGTGGCTCTCCGCGTTGTGCAGCAGCCGGCGGAACCGCTCCAGCAGCTCCTCCTGCCTGGCCCGCGCCCCGAGATAGTCACCCAGTTCACGCTCGTCGATGGTCATGGCGTTCCACGAGATGAGGCTGCGCAGCTCGTCCTCACCGAAAAGCCGGACCCGGCGCTGCCAGGTGTCCTCGTCGAGGTCCCTGGCGCGGGCGAACTCGCCGAGCAGCCGCAGGCTCACCCCGACGTTGTGGGCGGCGGTCAGCGTGACCGGGTCGTCGATCCCCAACGTGTGCGACGCGCGCCGGTACACCTCGTCGGAGATCTCCATCGCCGTCCGGAAGTCGCCCTCGACCCGCTTGCCGGCGGCCACCGCGCCGAGTGTCTCCACCGTCTTCTCATGGTCCGGGCCGAACAGCCGGTTGCAGATGTCCAGCAGCCGGGCATTGACCTCGGCGGCCTCCTGGTAGCGGCCGACGACGAAGAACATCCAGGCCAGCCAGCCAGCGATCTCGATCGTGTGCGGGTCGTCGTCGCCGCGCAGGCGGCGCCAGGCACGGTGGGTCTCCTCCGCGAGCTGACAGCTGGCCTGGTGGTCCCCCCAGTAGTAGAGGTACTCCGCCTCATCGATGAGCAGTTCCCGCAGCCAGGTGTTGTCGCTGCCGACCGCGTCCGCCGCGAGGACGTGCGGGTAGAGCTCCGCGTACCGGTTCCAGTTCTCCGGGTTGACCGGATCATGCGGATTGCCCCCGGCGAGCAGCGCGTGGGCTCCGTGGCGCATCGTCTCCCGTTCGTCCGGGGTCATCCGCCCGATAAGAACGGCCTGGACCAGGCGGTGCATCTGCAGGGAGTTAGTCCGGTGGTCGATCCGCGCGAGAGCGTACCGGTTGATCTCGCGGATCGCCTGGTTGAGCTTGATCGAATCTCGTAGCGCGGCATCGAGTTCCGGGACGATCAGGATGTTCCCGGCCCCCGCCAGCAGCTGGCGGGAAATAGGCTCCGGCGCGAAGAACGCACAGACCTGGAGCAGCCGCAGCGCGGCGGGGTTGCTGTTCGCGAGCCGGTCCAACGAGACGTTCCAGGCCGCGGCGACCGGCTTTTCGTAGTCCATCGGCGCGTTGGAATTGAGCAGCTCGCTGAGTTTCTCCTCGAACAGCCGCAGGTACTCCTGGGCCGGCATCCCGGTCTCCGCGCGCCAGGTCGCGGCCTGTTCGATGGCCAGCGGCAGGTCGCCCAGGGCTTCGGCCAGCAGGCCCGCGTCGATGCTGGTCAGGTCGGGCCCACGGCGTTGCAGCAGCTCGATGCTTTCCGTGCGGGCGAACACATCCACCTCGAGCGGCCGCGCGACATTGGCCCACTGCATGTTCCGTGACGTGACGAGCACCCGGCCGTCACCGCCGGCCGGGAAGAACTCGCGGACGGCTTTCGGGTCCTCGGCGTTGTCGAAGACCAGCAGCCACCGGTTGTACGGCTCACCGGTGCGCAACGCCTCCAGCACATTGGGTATGGCGATGTTCGCCTCCATCCCGACCGGGAGACGGAGCCGCTGCGCGAGGTCGACGAGCGCCGAGCCGATCTGCGCCGTCCATTCCGCCGGGATCCACCAGATGACGTCGTAGTCGGCCTGATGCCGATAGACGTACTCCACCGCCAGCTGTGACTTCCCGACACCGCCCATACCGTGCAGCGCCTCGGGCAGGACGGCGGTCGTCCCTTCATGGAGCCGCTTGTGCAGTTCGGCGAGCAGCTCACGCCGTCCGGTGAAGTGGGGGTTCCGCGGCGGGACGTTCCCCCAGACAGCCGGTGAGCGGCCAGTGCGTTGTCGTTCCACCGCTGATGTCGCGGTGATCGAGGGCACATATCCTCCTTCTTGACGGTCGGCCGTGCTGTCGGCCGGGTGGGCGGGCACGGCGGGGCCGACCGGGAACTGGGATCTCGGCAGCGGAGTTGACGCACCGATACTGTCACTCATAGTCACGTCCTGAACACTATCTGCGATGCTTCCGGTGTTCGAAGCACTCTGGATCCGGGCGGCAAGCGCACGGGAGCGCGCCAGGTAACGGCCTGACAGCGCGCCCAGCACGGTCTTCTCGATCAACAAAAACGGGCGGTTGTCACCCGTGATCACCGGGACCGGAGCCGACTCCGGCTCGTCCAGCATCCGGCCGGTATCACGCAGAACAGCGACCCGCGAACCGAGAAGATCACTTACCGCCCGCAGCACCCGCGTAGCGTCTGAACGCCGGCCGAAGGCGAGCAGCTCCGCCCGCACGCCGGGGTGGAACTCCAGCGCGATCCGTTCGGGACCGGCAGGGCCGCCACCGGCGGGCACCGGCCGCACCAGCCCGCCCGCGAAGATCTCAGACAGCTGCGGGCGGCCCGCGCCTGGCACCATGTCCCGCACCATGCGCAGCACAGCCCAGGTCAGGGGGGCCGCGGCCAGGTGGGTGGCCAACTCGAAAGCCTCCTGGGAGGCCACCGCCCGAAACCGTTGCACACACTCCGTGGCGGATTCCGCCGGGCTGCCGCCCCAGGAGTAGGCGGCGCGTTCCGACGGCTGGCTGCGCGGGCCGGTGAGCACGGCCGTCAGCTCGGTCCACGGCCGCCGGCCCGACAGGAAGCCGGCCCAGGGAGCGAGCCGGCGGGCGTGGGCCTCGAGAACCGGCACCGGGACAGCCACCGCCAGGTCGGCCGTGCCGAAACCGGACAACGGAGCGCCCCACGGGTCACGGAACGCCCACCGCGGGGCGGCGGCGATCGGGGCACCGCCTGGCATCGACATCCGTACCCGCTGGGGACGGAGCCCGGTCAGCTGCCACAGCCGCCTGGGCACAAGATTCAGCAGCGCCACGGGGAGCCGCCGCGCCCAGGACCACAGCAGCGGGGACATCGCGTCTGTCCACCACGCTCGGCCAAGCGCATCGGTCAGTACCCACAGGATCCGCCGGCCGGTCGGCTCGAGGAGCTCGGCGGCCGCGTGTGCCGCACCGCCTGGCCAGCCGGTCCGCAGGCAGAGATCTTCCGGTCGGTCCGTGTCGGTGTTGAGGAAGCGAAGCTGGACGTCACGGAACGCGCCGTGTCGCTCAAGCAGCGTGACGATACCGGGGACGGTGTCCAGCCAGGGAGTCATCGACGGGCTGCCGTCAACGATGAGGACGATCTCGAACCGGCGCTCCCGGGCCGGCCGGTAGACCGGTAACCCCAGGAGGCCCTGCGCGAGCCGCTCCGCGGTGGCCTCCTCGTCCAAGACGTCCGCGCACGCCGATGCCATCGTCTGCCGCAACGGCCGCAACGCGGCCCGCACGGCCCGGGGGTCCCCGCCTGCCACGAGGCTGGGACGGGTCCCTGCCGGCGGGGCGGGAAGCGCTCCGGACGGGAGGAAGGCGGGGCCGGCGGCAGCTATCGCGGCGTCACCGTTGGCGGCGCCACCATCACCATCGGCCTCCTCGCCATCACCGACGGGCAGCTCGGCCCAGCCGGGCTGGCCAGCCGCGGCGCTGCGCTCCGGCGCGGCGGCGGGCCCGTGCCGAGGCTGGCGATTCCCTCCCGTCCGCGGCCTGGCCTGGCCGGCCGGGCCCGGTCCGGGTGCGCCTGTTTCCTCCGCCGAGCCGTCCCCAGCCGGCGAACCGTCATCCGGTTGTGTGCTCCCGTCGCTGATCTCGTCGCTGGCCGCGGGAGCACGCGCAGGCCCGGGTACCGGCTGGTCCAGGTAGCGCCACAGCCAGACAGCCTCCGCAATCTCCCGGGGCGTGGGCGTGGCGGCGGGCCGCCGCCACGCCGGCCGCCGCGCGGCCGGGGGCTGCCCCGCCTCATCCGTCATCGCATGTCCGGAAACTGCATATCCGGAAACTGCCTGCCCGGGAACCGCATATCCGCGGACGGCGCCGGGGCCAGCTGATGCCAGACCGCCTCAAGCAGGTCGTTCCATACCGCCTCGTCCCCGTCTGCGGCGCCGACGGCCACCAGATGGGCCGCGTTCAACAACTGGTCGGCCGCCAGTCCGCCGACCTGCTGGCGGCGTTGCTCGAACCGGGCGACAAGTTCCCGGTGCCCGGGTGCGTCAGCCGGGAAATGCGCGGCGATCAGGGTGGCGAGCTGCCGTGTGTCCGGGTCGGGGATGTCGAGCCGGGCGCAGCGCCGCAGGAACGCCGCGGAGAACTCGCGCTCCCCGTTACTTGTGATCACAATAAGCGGGAAAGCGTGACAGCGGACGATTCCCTCGCGTACCACGGCCGTGCCGCCGGGATCGGCCGTGTGCACCTCGGCCTCGGGCGCCTGGTGGCGTATCCTGGCCAGCTCGGGAATAGCGAACTCGCCGTCCTCGAAAATGTTCAGCAGATCGTTCGGCAGGTCGAAATCGCCTTTGTCCATCTCGTCGATGAGCAGTACCCGAGGGAGCTCATGCGGCAACAGCGCGGTCCCCAGCGGACCGAGCTGGATGAAATCCCCGATCGGCGGTAAGGCCGCACCACCGCGGCCCGAGCCTGCGCTGGCATGGTCATCCCCTCGTGGCCGGCCGTGCCAGCGCAGGCTCGGAACAAAACGGAACGGAGACATGGCCTGCGCACGGCCGATGGCGTCATAGTCGTAGAGCCCGGCGCGCAGCGTGGTACGGCTGGTGACCGGCCAGCGCAGAACCCGCCCGAGCTGGAGCTCGCGGGCGATGAGATAGGCAAGGCTGGACTTGCCGACGCCTGGGCGCCCGGTGACCAGCAGGGGGCGCCGCAGGTAGATCGCCGCGTTCACGACCGAGATCTGGGCCGTGTCGAGCAGCCGGGACGGCGTGGTCCCCAGCCGCCGCAGGGCCTCTGGCCCGTCAGCCGACGGAGGCGGCAGTACCGGCCCGCCCTGGAAAATCCGCCACGGCGGCGGTGCCGGCCATCGCCGGTCCCGCTCCGCGGGCTCGATCGGATCGCCCGTTCCCTGGAACAGCCACCACCCCGGCCGGGATGGCGTATCAGGCGAGTCCGCCTGCCCAGCTGCCGGGTCGACACTCATGGACGGCCCTCCCCTTGTGATACACCGAGAGGAGCGGGCGAGCCTCTCTCGGGCTGCCTTTCTGGATCATCCCACAGAAACGCGAGATTGCGTCCCACATGTCTGTCACCGGCGCCACCGCCCGGTTCCAGCAGCGCGTCGATCCGTAATCGGCGGACCCGACCGGGAAGATCACTCATGTCGCCGTCATCGACCAGCAGCCGCAGGGTGTCCTCATGTTCGCTGCCCAGCCGCCGGGACCGATGCCACAGGACCACCGGCAGGCCCGCCCGCAGCGCCATCAGCGCCTCCCCCATCCCGGTTCCCCCGGTGGCTTCGGGTGGCTCACTGAGCACGAGCGCGACCAGCTTCTCATCGGACGCCAGCGTGGCCTCCAGCCGGAGCAGGTAGTCCGAGCCCTCCGGCCGGCTCCAGTACACACCGGCCCGGCCGGGTCCGTGATGCAGCTGCCGCCAACGCCGATGCCACATCCGGTGCCAGTCTGGCCTGCGTAACCGCTCCAGGCTGCGCAGGGCGACGGGATAGTCCAACGCCAGCGGTTTGGCCGGGCCTGGGTCCGCTTCCCGCCGCCACCAGTCGACCGGGTCGTTCAGCAGTCCGAACGGCAGGATGAACTCGATCGCGACCACTGGGGTATAGCTGGCGAGCCCGGTCTCCAGCCCGCGCACGACAGCCTCCACGTAACCTTCGAGCTCACCCCGGGAAAGGAACTGCCGCCCGCCGGGCTCGATCCGGCCATCCCATTGGCGCCACCACGACCCCACATAGGACTCCGCGTCGCCGTCCGCCGGATCAAACTGGATCATCAGATGAACCTGCGGCGCATGATGCGGCCGTGGAGTGCGCTCCAACCGGACCGCGTCGAGGGCCGCGGAGAGCTCCAGCTCGTACGCTCGGCTGCTGTTCCAGCGGTCCACTTTCTGCGCGGTTGACGGCGTCAGCTCGTCATGAACATGTTCGAGGAAAACCATATAGGGCGGCAGCCTGGACCAGGCCGCATTACGGCCGGCAATGTGGAGCAATGTGTGCCAGGCAGTCATACAGTGGCGCGGCGGCTCCAGCATCCGGTTATCGGTCGCCAGCCGGTAGGGTTCTACAATGGTGCCGGACGAGATGGCGTCCAGTTCCACCCGCAGCAGCGCCCACAGCTCGCTCGAGGCCGCTGCCGCGACATCCCCGGCCTCCCACTCGTCCCGCAGCCGCAGCAACATCATCACGATGGCGGCATCCGGTTGCAGCCGGATCACCACGTCGACCAGCGTGGTGATATTCGACCGCCGCGCGCAGGCTGTGACGAGCGCGAAGAACCACTGCATGGCGGTCGGGTAGTCGGCGACCTGGACCGGGCAGCCTGCCCGTCCGAGCAGATCAAGGAGAAGCTGCCGGCTCCCCGCCGGGCTCAGTTCCGGGCATTCCACCAGAACCAGCACAATCCTGCCCTCGATGTCGAACCGCGGAGCCAGCTCCCGATCGGCCACAACCCCCCCGCACGATCGCCATCAGTCGGACTTCCGCCTGGAAAACATGCAGATTCGGCGCATACCTATCACCGAGGTGACACTTTCGTAACAGTACGCGGAAAAGTATGCACACTCAGCACCGCCCGAGCTAACGCTCTGTCCAATACCGGACGCTCCCTGTTGATCGGGCTACCAGCCGGTGAAGACGGGATTGGCGGGAAAAATCCGTGCCGCCGCCGCGAGAACGCGCCGCCGGCCGTCCGCCAGGGCTCCGGCGGCAAGCAGGACGTCGACCTCGGTCCAGAACTCCCGCGAGGTCAGTGCTACGGACCAGACCGGTTGCCGGCCGGCGGGCAGGCCGGCCGCGGCGAGGAGCTGCCGGGCGGTGTGTGCCTGGTAGAAGACGCTTGCCAGCTCGGACACCTCCGCGTCGGTGAACCTCTCCGGACGGGGCTGGGCCGGTGCCGGCGCCCGGGTGACGGCCGGCTCGCCGGCGGCGTCCGACAGCCGGCGCAGCACCCCCGCGGCCGGGCTGTCCGGTTCGAGCTGGCCGACCGCCGCCGCGAGTGCCGCGATACCCGCCGGTTGCCGGGCACAGGCGTCGACAAGCCCGATGAACCACTGCCGGCGGGTCCCGTAGTCGGCTACCTGCAGCCGGCGCTCCAGCCTGCGTTCCACGAGCTGGGCGAGCAGCAGCCGGCTCCGCTCGGGCGCCAGGTTGAGCGCGGAGTCGAGCGCGTCGACCGCCTGTTCCGCGAGATCGGCGGGGAACGGCGGGCCGCAACCGCCATCCGCCAGCCCGTCCGCATACATCACCTGATGCCCCATCCACCGTGGCCGCGGCGCGGAATGAGAATCAGCCGCGTGATGCGGTACGCGACGGCTAGCCCGACCTCGCGGGGCTCGGCGAACGGGTCCCGCAGCCCACGCCTTACCACATCCCGGCTGATACCACTCTATTCAATGCGCGCCGGGCCGGCGATCGGTACGGGAATGGCGGGCACGGGGAACTGACGCCGATGATCAGGCAAGCTGGTCACGAATGCTTCGGACCCCAGCGCGAAGGTGGATCAGGATTGTGACGACGTCGGTTCATCGCAGGATCGCCGAGGAGCTCGGCGTGCGTGAGGGCCAGGTGACCGCGGCCGTGGACCTGCTCGATGGCGGGGCCACCGTGCCGTTCATCGCCCGCTACCGCAAGGAAGCAACCGGGACACTCGACGACACGCAGCTGCGCACCCTTGAGGAGCGGTTGCGTTACCTGCGTGAACTGGAGGAACGGCGCACCGCGATCCTCGAGTCAATCCGCTCGCAGGGCAAGCTGGACGATGCCCTCGAGGCACAGATCATGGCCGCCGACTCGAAGGCGCGGCTGGAGGACATCTACCTGCCCTACAAGCCCAAACGCCGCACCAAGGCACAGATCGCCCGAGAGGCGGGCCTCGAACCGCTGGCCGAGGCGCTGCTGGGTGATCCGGCGCTCGACCCACAGGCGGCCGCGGCCGCCTTCGTCGACGCCGAGCGGGGGGTCGACGATGCCGCCGCCGCGCTGGACGGCGCCCGCGCGATCCTGGTCGAACGGTTCACCGAGGACGCCGACCTGATCGGGACGCTGCGCGAGCGGATGTGGGCACGAGGCCGGCTCACCTCCCGGGTGCGCGACGGCAAGCAGGACGCCGGTGCCAAGTTCGCCGACTACTTCGACTTCGCCGAGCCTTTCACCACGCTGCCCTCGCACCGGATCCTCGCGCTGTTCCGCGGTGAGAAGGAGGAGATCCTCGATCTCACCCTGGAACCGGATGGGGAGGCTGCCGAGGAGGCCGCGCCGCGGGAGACCCCGGCGCCGAGCGGCTACGAGCTGGCGATCGCCGACCGCTTCGCCGTCGCCGACCTGGGCCGTCCGGCCGACCGCTGGCTGGTGGACACGGTCCGTTGGGCCTGGCGCACACGCATCCTCGTCCATCTCGACATCGACCTGCGGATGCGCCTGTGGCAGGCGGCCGAGGACACCGCGGTGGGCGTGTTCGCCGTCAACCTGCGTGACCTCCTGCTCGCCGCGCCCGCCGGCGCCCAGGTGACCATGGGCCTCGACCCGGGGCTGCGGACCGGTGTGAAGGTCGCGGTGGTCGACGCGACCGGCCAGGTGGTCGCCACCGAGACGATCTACCCACACGAGCCGCGGCGGCGCTGGGACGAGTCGATCGCCGTGCTCGCCCGCCTCGCCGGCCAGCACGGCGTCAAGCTGATCGCGATCGGCAACGGCACCGCGTCCCGGGAGACCGACAAGCTCGCCAGCGAGCTGGCCAGGCTGCATCCCGAACTGGCGCTCATCCCGGTCATCGTGTCGGAGGCCGGCGCCTCGGTCTACTCGGCCTCGGCCTACGCCTCCCGCGAGCTGCCCGAGCTGGATGTCTCGCTGCGCGGCGCGGTGTCGATCGCGCGCCGCCTGCAGGATCCGCTGGCGGAACTCGTCAAGATCGATCCAAAATCGATCGGGGTCGGCCAGTACCAGCACGACCTGTCCGAGATCAAACTGTCCCGCTCGCTCGACGCGGTCGTCGAGGACGCGGTCAACGCCGTCGGGGTCGACGTCAACACCGCCTCGGCCCCGCTGCTGACACGCGTGTCCGGGATCGGCGACGCTCTCGCGGAGAACATCGTGCGGCACCGTGACGCCAACGGCCCGTTCCGCTCACGCCGGGCGCTCACCGACGTCCCTCGGCTTGGCCCGAAAGCGTTCGAGCAGTGCGCCGGCTTCCTGCGCATCCGGGACGGGGACGACCCCCTCGACGCCTCCAGCGTGCACCCGGAGGCCTATCCGGTGGTGCGCCGCATCCTGGCGTCGACCGACAGCGAGATCACCACACTGATCGGCAACACCGCCGCGCTGCGCGCGCTGCGGCCCGCGGACTTCGTCGACGAGACCTTCGGCCTGCCGACCGTCACCGACATCGTGGCGGAGCTGGAGAAGCCGGGCCGCGACCCGCGCCCAGCGTTTCGGACCGCCACCTTCGCCGAGGGCGTCGACACTCTTGCCGACCTCGCCCCGGGGATGGTGCTGGAGGGTGTGGTCACCAACGTCGCGGCATTCGGCGCCTTCATCGACGTCGGTGTGCACCAGGACGGCCTCGTGCACGTCTCGGCGATGTCGAGGACCTTTGTCGCCGACCCTCGCGACGTGGTGAAGCCCGGCGACATCGTGCGGGTGAAGGTGCTCGACGTCGACATCCCCCGCAAGCGCATCTCGCTGACCCTGCGTCTTGAGGACGATGCCGGCCGCGGCGGCTCGCCCCGTGGCAACCCGTCTCGCGGCGAGCAGCCACGAAAGACCACACAGCCGCGGGGAACAGCGCAGCCGCGCGCCGCGCAGCCCCGCCCCCGCCGCAGGGAGCCGAGCACGCCTACCGGTGCCCTCGCCGACGCGCTGCGCCGGGCCGGCCTCGTCGACGAGTTCGGCAACAGCGTCGCCAACAATGTCACCGCCCCGAAACGCACCGGCCGCGGCGGCTGATCTCCGGTAGCGCTCCTGGACCGCTGCCTCCCCGGCCGAAGAGTGCGCGATCGCTGGTCCTGTCGCGCACTCAGAGCGTCGGAGCCTTCGTGTAGAAGGCAGCCGCCACTTTCTCGAAGGCAAGGATGTACTGCCGCATGTGTCGCTCGCTGTAGACTGGGTGGGTGTAGAGCGGGAGCGTCCGTGCCGCGAGCCAGCGCGCCGTGGCGCAGTTCGTCTTCGAATAGTCGATCGGGGTGGCGCTGGGATCGCCAAATGGGTAGTTCAGCTTCCCGAAGCCGTTGTGCTCGACGAAGACGCGCTCCCGATACATTTCCGCCAGCTGAATCGTCGTGAAGGGCATGCCCTCCGCGGTCATAGCCGCGGCGAACTCCGCCACGGAAACCGACATACGCTCGATATCAAGCACGAAGGGTGCCCACCAGAACGCGTTTTCGCGCTCTGGTGAGTCCACGGGAGCGTGTATCACCAGCGGGTGGTCCTCAAGAGCCTCGATCAGCTGGCGGCCGTTGGCGCGACGCCGGGAAAGGTGCCACGAGTCGAGGCGGGCGAGTTCGGAGCTTCCGATGGCCGACTGCATCTCGGTGAGCCGGTAGTTGAAACCCACCCGCCGATGGATGTACTCCGGCCCGAGTTCCATGAGGCCCATACGGCGGGCCACGTCAAAGCCGTGGTCCCGGAGTGAACGACATTCCCAGCTCAGCTCCTCGTCATCCGTGACGATCGCACCGCCCTCACCACCGGTGGTGAAATGTTTGCTCTGGCAGAAGCTGAAGCAGCCGACGTCGCCGACCGTTCCGACCTTTCGCCCCTTGTAGGTCGCACCAATACTCTGCGCACAGTCCTCGACGACGAACAAACCATGTTTCCTGGCGACATCAATGATCGGATCAAGATCTGCGACGACACCGTAGAGATGAACGACGACGATCGCCCGGGAACGAGGTGTGATCTTCTTCTCGACGTCGGCCGCACTGAGCGTATGCGACTCGTCAACGTCGGCGAAAACCGGCAGCGCGCCCGCCTGCAGCACGCAGGAGGCCGAGGCGATAAAGGAGTACGGAGTGCAGATGACCTCGTCCCCTGGTCCGACGCCCAGGGCTGCCAGCGCGGTATGTAATGCTGACGTCCCGCTGTTCGTGGTGATGGCGTGGCCGGCGCCGAGGTACGCGGCCAGCTCCGCCTCGAATCGCCGGCCCAGTTCGCCGGTCCAGTAGTTCACCCGACCGGTGCGCAGGGGCTCCATGGCCCGTTCGATGCTCTCGGGCGCAAGGCTTGGCCAGGTCGGAAACGGCTCGTCCGTGACCGGCGTACCACCGAAGATCGCGAGTTTGGACATGGTCAACCTCCTCGCCGCCGGGGTGACCGGGGCCGGATCTGACGCTACGGGTTACCGGATGGCGTACATCTCACGCAGCAAGCGAATCGCCGAGCCAACGCGACATGGCGATGATGGTAAGCGCCGGGTTGGCCGCTCCAAGCCGGACAAAGTTTCCCGGACCGGCCAGGTAGACGCCAGGGAGCCCCTCAACCTCAAGATCCTCCGTGACACGAAGCGCCCCGTCACCGCCAACGGGATGGGAACAGGCTTCGTGCTCATATGACCCGTACGGCAGCTCGAACTGGGCCGCCCGCCCCGCCTGAGAATGGGCGAGCAGGGCACGAAAAGCGTTGCCGTCACCGAACCGTCGCGCGTCCTCGCCACCGAATTCACCCACCAGGCTGTTACCGGTGGAATGCGACGCGGTTATGTCGAGGAGCGAGCCCTGGCAGATCTCGTTCGCCTGACGCAGCAGCTCGTGGCGAACCCTGCCGATACGATCGAGATCGGCGGGTGAGACCGCCGTCGTTATGTGGGTGGCGGCCATGTCGCCCGTGGATGACGGCTGGGCCATGAGTGTACTGAAGTCAGCCGGGCCGCTGCCCTGCTCGATCACGGCCATGAGCGAGATGAGCCGGTCCCCGTTGGGAAGGGGCGGTCTTTCCAACACAAAGACGTTGGTGGACAGCGACGGCACCGGACGGTATCCCGTCCATAGCATCGGATGCCGGAAGGTGCCCAGGGAGTTACCGGGCTCGATGCGCGCGAGGAGCCCCACGCAGAAGTGATCGGTGATCCTGGTAATGATCGGCTCACCCATCGTGCGGGCCAGGATCTGGACGTTGCCGATGGCGGACGACGCGAGGACGCACGCGTCAAAACCTTGCCTTGTCGACAGCGTACCAGTAGCAGTCTCAATATCGACAGCCCAGCCACGCTTCGTGCGCCTGAGCGAGAGCGCACGGCCGCGGACGATATGAAAACGGTCGCTCATCGTAGCCAGCCGACGGGCTTCCGGCAGCGGTGAATACGCTTCGAACCGCCCGGTCCGGTCGTCATAGCGCGCCGCTTGCGGAGTGTGCCGAATGCCGATTCTCGTCGCGGCGGCCGACAGGGACGACTCCCACGGCTCTGGAAATTCCGGCCCGAGTTCGCCGTGGACCTGCGCGTAGAGCCCACGCGGGCCCGCTAGTCGCTCCTGCCAGCAAGGATGCCAATCATCCAATTCCTCGGGAGTGAGGCCGAGCAGGACACCGTGGTAACATAAAGAACGCCCACCAAGTCGTTCCGAAAGCCCAGCGCCAAATCCCCATCCGTCACTGGACCACCGTCGGATCTTCTCATCCCCCGGGTGGGCCGAGGTATCCCAGTTGACATGATGACGACGGATCGACGGTCCGGCCTCGACGACTTCGACCTCCATTCCCGGATGGGAGACTATTCGGACCGCGGCCTCCAGGCCAGCCAATCCGCCACCGATGACGGCAAACCGGCGGTGCATCATTGCCTCCGGTCCGAAAATGTCCACGCGGACAATTGCCGGTATATGATTTCCTCGGCAGCAAATGTCGCACATGTTTAAAGAGCTGTCAAGGGCGGGTTCAGGCGGCCAGGGCGTCACCACGTCCATTCGTCGTGCTCGCAGCAACGGAGAGCGACAGGTGGCTGGTGAGGCTGACAATGCGTCCGTAGCCGGACCACCTCCGATGTTCGCTGGCTTCAGACCGAGCCCGCGACCGGCGGCGGACGGCCGGTTCTGGGAGATCGGGGCCATCGGCCACGGGCCGCGCACATGCCCTCGTCGACGACGCAGCCGCCGCGATGGAGGATGGAGGAGTGGGCCGCCCGCACCCGCCATGGCAGCACATCCGTCCCTCGCTTCCCCGTGGCCACTCCACCGGCCGGCCCGGTGGCGGTCAACGCCTGAACGGCGGTAAAACAGTAAAGTCGGACCGGTGACCACATCCCGGGCTGCGGCTGGGAAATTACTGGCCATCAGTGATTTACATGTCGCCTATACCGAGAACCGCCAGATCGTTGAGGAGCTCCGGCCGGAGTCGGCCGCGGACTGGTTGATCGTCGCTGGTGACGTCGGTGAGGTCGCCGCGGACATCGAGTGGGCGCTGGCACTGCTGAGCAGCCGGTTCGCCACAGTGATCTGGGTTCCCGGTAACCACGAGCTGTGGACGCCGCGAAAAGACCCGGTGCGGTTGACCGGCGAACGGCGTTACCAGTACCTGGTGGAGATGTGCCGCGGCCTTGGTGTGCTGACCCCGGAGGACCCCTACCCCGTCTGGACGGGCGCCGGCGGCCCGGTGACCGTCGCACCGCTGTTCCTGCTCTACGACTACACGTTTCGCCCGGCGGGCGCCCGCACCAAGCAGGAAGGGCTCGCTGTAGCCCGCGAGTCCGGCGTGATGTGCTCGGACGAGTTCCTGCTGGATCCCGACCCATACCCGGGCGTGGACGCATGGTCACGGTTTCGGGTCGCGCACACCCGCGACCGGCTCGCCGCCCGCGAGCGGAACCTGCCGACCGTGCTGGTGAACCACTTCCCGCTGGTACGCGACCCGACAGCTGTACTGCGTTACCCCGAATTCGCGCAGTGGTGCGGCACCGAGAGCACCGCCGACTGGCACCTGCGCTTCCGGGCCGCAGCCGTCGTCTACGGCCATCTTCATATCCCGCGGACAACCTGGTATGACGGCGTCCGGTTCGAGGAGGTTTCGGTCGGTTATCCGCGGGAATGGAGCCGGTGGAACATTCCGCGCAATGTCCCGCGCCAGATTCTGCCGGCGCCGGACCGGTATGCCTCGGCCTGGAGCGTCCCGAAGCGGCATGTGTCGGATCCGCATGCCTGAGATCGCCCTGCTTGAGACGCTGCTGCCCGCCAGCGCGGTCGCGGTCGAGGCGTTCACCGACGACCCGCACGCCGTGCTGTTCGCCGAGGAGGAGGCGACCCTCGCGCAGTCCGTGGACAAACGGCGCCGGGAGTTCACCACCGCCCGGGTGTGCGCCCACCGTGCGCTCGCCGGGCTCGGCCTGCCGCCGGCACCGATCCTGCCCGGTCCCCGGCGCGAGCCGCGATGGCCCGCCGGAGTCGTCGGCAGCATCACGCACTGTGCCGGATACCGGGCAGCCGCCGTGTCCCGGTCCGCCGATATCGTCACGATCGGTATCGATGCCGAACCCAACGAGGGTGTGCCGCCGGGCGTCCTCGACCAGGTCGCGCTGGCCGAGGAGCGTTCCTGGCTCGACCAGCGAACATCACGTCACCCCGAGGTGTGCTGGGACCGGCTGCTGTTCAGCGCCAAGGAGTCGGTGTACAAAGCATGGTTCCCACTGGCCAGACGCTGGCTTGGCTTTGCCGACGCGCTCATCACCGCCGAGCCCACCGGTACCTTCCACGCTCGGCTGCTGGTGGCCGGCCCGATCCTCGCCGGTCATGAACTGACCGAGTTCGCGGGCCGCTGGCTGGTCCGCAACGGACTGATCATTACCGCGATCGCCCTGCCCGCGGGCGGCCCGCCCCCGGTCACATGGCCGGTGCCCTGACCGCGCGGACGACCTCGACGATCTCCTGCCTGGTCGGCAGACCGGCGGGCCGCCGCGGGCGCCAGCCCGCGGCAAGCAGGTCGGACACCCGCGGTTGCACCGCGTTGAGCTCCTCCGGCGCGGCGGCCAGATGCATGTGGCGGAACACCGCCTGCGCCACCACCGGATCGACGCCGGCAGCGGCAAGCACCATGAGCCGCGGCACGGCGGCCGGGCTCGGGGGGCTCATCGCCGGAATGGCCCGAGCGGTGACAGCGGCCGGGCCGGTCTCGGCCATAGCCGCCCGCCAGAGCACGGTACGCGACCGGTCCAGCGACCGGGCGTCATCGAACCACGACCACAGTTCACCGTGGACCCAGGCGTCGACGCGGTCACGCCACAGCTCGGGGTCGGCCGGATCCTCGGCGACCGCACGGGCGAGCGTGAGAGCGTGCGCCACAGCCAGCGACATACCTCGACCGAAATGCGGGTTGGTGGTGCACACGACGTCGCCGATCGCGTGCAGGCCCAGCGGCCTGACCGAGCCCAGCGGACGGAACACGTTGCGCAGGCCGTTCATGACCATGACATCCGAGATGGGTTCGGCGAACGCGGGGTCGGTCCAGGCCGCGCCGAGTGGAACCATGCGCGCGACCGCCTCGAAGGCGGGCACCGCCCGCAGATCCGCCAACGCCTTGTCCTCAGGCAGGTGCACGAAGGTGACGGTGAACGTCCCCGCGTCGTGCGGGAAGACCAGGAACGAGTAGCCGTCGCCCTCCTCGACCCCGATCACCCCGCGGTTGACCGCGGCGAACTGGCATCCCGGCCGCAGCCGGTAACGGCGTGACCGGTACGTCTCGTTGGCCGGCTCGTCGAAGACCTCTTCGGCAAGCATCCCCGTCGTGAGAGCGCCGCGCCGGCCACCGCAGTCGACCACGAGGTCCGCCGGATGCGCGCTGCCGTCACCCAGGCGTACCACGTTGACGCTCCCCCTGTACGCATCGACCCGCCGCACGGCCTCGAGCCGGACGCTGATGCCGGGCTCGGCCTCGACCAGCTGGCGCAGCACCCACTCCGCCGTGCTGCGCCGGCACAGGAAGGAG
Organism: Protofrankia sp. CiP3; assembly: GCF_917627345.1. NCBI lineage: Bacteria > Bacillati > Actinomycetota > Actinomycetes > Frankiales > Frankiaceae > Protofrankia > Protofrankia sp. CiP3. Next base: position 69,016 of record NZ_CAKJTM010000018.1, read on the forward strand.
GTCAGCCCGTGCGGCAGCGCGGCCTCCACCGCACCGGCCGCGTGCAGCGCCGCCACCACGTCGGGCAGCCCCGCAAGCAGTTCGGCGTAGCCACGGGCGAGAAAAGCGTGCGGCTGGTGCAGCTGCGCGACCCCGGTCCGTCGCCAGCCGGCGGCCGCACCGACCTGCGCCGGCCGAGCGGCCGCGTCCCGTTCGAAGAGGGTGACCGCATGCCCCTGGCGCGCAAGGGCGAGCGCGCTGGTCATCCCCGCCGCGCCGGCCCCGCACACCGCGACCCGCAGTCGTCTGCGACGGCCTTTCCCACCTTCCATGCCCGCTCCCTCCCCTGTCGCATCTCCCGTTGCCCAGGGCCGGGCTCCAGGCCAACGACGACACGATCATGTTTCTTGCGCCCCGCCGACGCCCGGGATACCCGGGATCACTCCCGGGACTGCCGGCCGTCGCCGAACACGGCACGCAGATGGTCCTCGAGTGCGCCAGCAAGGACCGGCCTGGTCCGGAAGCCCACGTGCCCGTCCGGACGGATCAGGTAAGCACACGGTCCGGCGGCCGCGTAGGCGGCGCGCCACTGTCGGCCGGTGTCATACACGACGGGCAGGCCCACCGCCGGCGACCGCGGGGCGTCGGGATCCCGGACCAGGTAGATGGTGACCAGCTCGGGAAACCGGTGCTGGATCGCGCCAGCCGTCTTCTCGTAGCCGCGCAGGTCCTCCTCGGTCGTACTGGCGTCGGTATAGATCAGCAGGGTGTGCGAGATCCCGTGGGTCAGTTCGAACAGGCGCATGGGGTGCCCGACACCGCGGCGGGTCAGACCGTGTACGTCGGGCGCGCGATCCCCGGCGGCCGGTCCCCGGTCGGGCGCATCCCAGCCGAGCGCCTCGCCAACCCCAGGGGTGCCCCGATAGCTCAGGGTCAGCTGCATCTCCTCGAGGAACTGTGCCTTTTCGTCGGCGTTGTCCATCTCGTCGGTGAACGCCACCCGGACGGCGCGGTCCATGACCGCCTGTCCGGCCGGACGGCGCTCGGCCTCGTAGCTGTCGAGCAGCCCGGCCCCGGCGAGCCCGTTCACCGCGAGCGCGAGCTTCCAGCCGAGGTTGTAGGCGTCCTGGATCCCGGTGTTCATGCCCTGGCCGCCCGCGGGCGGGTGCAGATGCGCGGCGTCGCCCGCGACGAAGGCCCGGCCGACCCGGTACCGGTCGACGATCCCGTGGCTGATCCGGAAGATCGACGACCAGCGGAGGTTGCGGCCGGTGGTGCCGGCCGGGGCGAGCCGGTCGAGCGCGACCTGGAAATCGGCCAGTGTCGGCGGTTCGTACTCCTTGGTGAAGCCGGGCGGCACCTCGGTGCGGGCTGCCTCCGCCATGACGCGCGGCGGCGCCATGGTCGCCATCCGGTAGCGGCCCGTGCCCCGCAGCGGGACGCACACCAGCATCCCGTCGAGCTCACCGTCGGTCATGTGCATGAAACGCAGCAGGTACCCCTCGGGCATCGCCCAGTCGACGTCGAGGTCGGCGAGCATGAACAGCTGCGGGAACCGCCCGGCCCCGGCGTTGAAGGACAGCCCCAGCTCCCGGCGGACGACGCTGTGTGCGCCGTCGCAACCGACGATGTACTTCGCATGCACCGTTTCCCGCGCTCCGTCGGCGGCGGACAGGTGAGCGACCACGTTCGCGCTGTCCTGGGTGACGGCGTGTAGTTCCAGGCCCCGCTCAATCGAGCCGCCCAAAGTACTCAGGCGGTCGACGAGGAGCCGTTCCGTCTCGTACTGGGGCAGTCCGAGGTGGGCGTATGGCAGCTCCGGATGATTCCATTCGACCCGGTGCGTCTGGCGCCCGTTCACTATGACGATCTGGCCGTTGAACCAGATGCCGGTATCGATGGCCGCGCGGGCGAGGCCCATGTCCTCCCAGATCTCCATGGTCCGGCAGTGCACCCCGATGGCCTTGTCCGCCCGGCCCGGCGGCTTGGTGTTGCTGTCCACCAGCCGGCACGCGACCCCGCGGCGGGCCAGCTCGATGGCCAGGGTCAGCCCGGTCGGTCCCGCGCCGACCACCAGCACGTCGGTTGTCGCGCGCGGCTCCCGTCGCCTGCCCGGCGCCGTCGGCGCGGCCGCGCCACCGGCCGCGTTACCGACCGCGCCACCGGCGCCGATGACGGTGAGCGGGGAGGCGGCCGCGGCCGGATCCGGTGCCGGGCCCGCTGCCGCCTCCGGTGGCCGGGCCGCGATCGTGAAGACACGGCGGGAGAACCCGCGGTTGAGGTAGGGAAGGAGCTCCCTGGTCCGATCGGTATGACGCGGATCCTGTACCCAGTCGAGGAACGCGGCCTTCGATGTCCATTCGGCGAGCAGGTGGTATGTGGGCGTTCCGGGCTCGTGCAGAAGCTCTTCCCGGAGGTGGCCGGGAACACCGCGCATCGCCGCCGCCACGTCGAGGAAGGCCTGTTCGAAGACTGCCTCCTCACCCGCGGGCACGGTCGTGGTGACCAGCACACGCACCGCCGGTTCCCGTCCGGCCAGGGTCTGCAGGATCTGGTAGGTATGGCGGTCCGCATCATCGCGCAGGTCCCGCAGGGCCGTGGTGAGATGGTCCCGGCGCGGGCTGCGCCCGAAGGCGTCAAGCGCCGCCCGGCTCTCCCAATCCGCGACGATCACATATTCACGAGGAAGATCCGGATCGCGCATGAGGTCCTGGCGGATGTTACCGGGCACCGTGCTGATGACCTCGGCCGCCTTCCGCCAGGCGTTTTCGAACTCGCGTTCACAGCCGGCAGTGGCGCGCATCCGCAGCAGCGTCCGTACCGTGTCGCTCCCGGCGCCACCGCCGGCCGTCTCGGGGCTGGTCATCGCTGGTTGTCCCCTTTCTTTTCCGGCTGGGGCCGCGGGCGCGTGCCAGCGGCCGGGACCGCGTTCAGGTCGATCTCCGGGCAACGGCGCAGCACGAGGGAGGTGTTGAATCCGTCCAGTCCACGGGCGTTGACCATCGTGGTGAACACCGGTGTGGGGGTCACCTCGGACACGAAGTTGAGCCGGCATCCCCGCGCCGGCCGGCGGGTGCCCGCGGCGGGCGGAAGAAGATCGTGACGCATGGCCAGCAGCGCGGTCGCCGCGTCCAGCGCGGCCCCGCCCTGGTAAAGCCGTCCGACCAGAGGTTTCTGCGTGGTGACGGCTGGTGACGCCGAGCCGTATGCCGCCCGCATGGCGGCGCATTCGTCCCGGTCCGCGGCGGGCAGGCCGAGCGCGTCGGGGAAGACGACGTCAACCTCGCCCGGACGTACGCCGGCCCGCCGCAACGCCATGGTCATGGCACGCGCGTACTGCTCCACGTCCCCCTCAGCCCCCCGCCGCCAGGGCCGCCCGTCGAACGTGGCGGCGGCACCGGCGATCTCCCCGTAGATGACGGGCGCGCCGCGGGCCAGCGCGTGGTCGAGGTCCTCGACGACGAGCACCGCGCCCCCCTCCCCGGGCACGTAACCATCCGCGTCCACGTCGAACGGGCAGTACGCCCGCGCCGGGTCGGCCCGGGCGGTCATCGCGTGGTTGTGCTGCTGGCAGGTGAGCGCATACGGGGACAGCGGCGCCTCGGTCCCGCCCGCGAGCACCACCGGGGTGCCGCGGCGGACCAGCCGCGCGGCATGGGCGAGGCTGTCCAGACCGCCGGCGCTCTCGGCAACCAGCACCGCCGACGGCCCCTTCATGCCATACATGATCGACAACTGGCCCACCGTGGCCGCGTAGAACCAGGCGATCGACTGGTAGGCGCCAACCGTGCGCGACGGTGAGCTCCACAGCCGCTGGAGCTCACGCTGACCGAAGACGTTCCCACCGGAACCGCTCGCGAGTGCCACCGACATCTCGTACGGATCGAGGGCCGCCGGATCGATCTCGGCGTCGGCGAGCGCCTGGCCCGCCGCGCAGAACGCCAGCTGGGTCCACCGGTCGGTCTGCACCACGAACCGGCTGGGCATGTGGTCAGCGGCCTGGAAGCCGTCGACCTCCCCGGCAAGGGTGGTTTCGTACCGGGACGGGTCGAACTGGGAGATCCGTCCGATCCGGCTCTCGCCGGACAGCGCCGTCTTCCAGTAGGTGTCCGCGCCGACGCCGCTCGCGCAGACGATCCCGATGCCGGTCACGACCGCGCGCGGCGCGCCAGCCGGGCGCGTCATCGCCCGGCCTCCCGCGGCCGGGCGAAGACCATGGCCGACTGGAACCCACCGAAACCGCTGCCGACCGACAGCGCTACGTCGACCTGTTGTTCCCGCGCCGTGTTCGGCGTGTAGTCGAGATCGCATTCGGGATCGCGGTTCGCCCAGTTCGCCGTGGGCGGCACAACCCCGTGCTCGATCGCCAGCGCGCAGGCGGCCATCTCGATGGCGCCGATCGCGCCGAGCGAATGGCCGACCATGGACTTGATCGAACTGATCGGTATCCGGTAGGCATGCTCGCCGAGGGCGCGTTTGAAGGCGGCTGTCTCGTGGCGGTCATTCTGCTTGGTGCCAGAACCATGGGCGTTGATGTAGGAGACATCCGTCGGCGCCAGCCGTCCCTGGGCCAGCGCGTCACCGATGGCGACCGCCATCTCCGCGCCGTCGGGCCGCAGGCCTGTCATGTGGAAGGCGTTCCCCCGGGTGGCGAACCCGGCGACCTCGCAGTAGACGCGGGCTCCCCGGCGCAGCGCGTGTCCCATCTCCTCCAGGACGAGGACGGCGGCGCCCTCGCCCAGGATGAAGCCCTGCCTGTCCCGGTCGAAGGGCCGGGAGGCATGCGCGGGGTCGGAGTCGTCCGGCGAGGTCGCTTTGATCGCGTCGAACGACGCCAGCGTGACTGGCGAGATCGGGGAATCCGAAGCGCCGACGATCATGACGTCCGCCTCCGCGTCCATGACGAGCTGGTAGCCGTAACCGATGGCGTCGATCCCGGAGGTGCAGCCGGTCGAGACGACCTGCGCGGGGCCGTGTGTCTGGAACCAGGCCGCCACGTCGGCCGCGAGACTGCTCGGCAGCAGAGCCTGATACAGGAACGGAGCGGCGTGGTCGGGATCGACCAGCCATTCCCGGCCGCTGTCGCTGGCCACGACATACTCGGTTTCCAACGCCGTGGTACCGCCGACCGCCGTGCCCATCGCGACGCCGGTCGCGTTCGCGGTGTCCTCGTCGAAGACGATCCCGCTGTCGGCGGCCGCCTCTGCCGCGGCGGCGAGAGCGAACTGGATGTACCGGTCGGATCGCCGTGTATGCCGGGCGGACAGACCGGCCGCCACCGGATCAAAATCGCACTCGGCCGCGACCCGGGAGCGGAACGGTGACGGGTCGAAGAAGGTGATGCGGCGGGTGGCGGTACGCCCTTCGGTGACCGTCGACCAGAATGCCGGCCGGGTCACCCCGCCCGGTGCCACCACGCCCACCCCGGTCACGGCCACGCGCCGGGAGGCGACCATCACAAGGCCACCGGGTCGGTTACCGGGCTGCCGGTAGCTGGGTTCTCGGCGGCCGGGCTCTCGGTGTCCACGTGCCCGAGTTCGGGGCGGGGGGCGAGCGGACCGAGGTGAAAGACCACTGAAGCCTGTTCGGTCCCGGTGTTGCGCAGCCGGTGTCGCATCCCGACCGGGATGTAGAGCCCCTCGCCGGACGCGATGACCACGGGCTCGTCATCGCAGTCCACGGTAATCGCACCATGCGTGACGCACAGGAACTCCTCACTGTATGGATGGTAATGTTCGGTGATCCTCTCGCCGGGCAACAACGTGGCCACGCCCATGAAGCCGGACGTGCTGCCGACGGTCCGCGGGCCGAGCAGTACGCGCAGCTCTCCGCCGCGACGCCGGTCCGCCGGCACGTCACGAGCGGCAACATGCCCACAGTGGGATGTGACGGCCATGCCTCTCGATCCCTTCTCGCTCGTCATGCGCGGATGTCGTGGGCCGCACCGGCCACGCCAGCCCCGGCCACGTCGGCCCCGCCGGCCGCCAGCTGTTCGACCTTGTCTCGGATGACCTCCAGCTGGATCAGCGAATTGATATTGATTCGGGTGGTCATCGCCTCGTCGTCAACCGGAGCGTCCGGGCGCATGGCGAAGTCCTGTACCCACAGCATCCGCACACCGCCGTCGGCCTCCTCATACGTCCAGTAGATGTTCATGTACCGGAAGGGGCCCGGCTCGACCCGGTGCGCGCGCACCTCCCGACGGTCGCGGTCGGCCGTCCGCTCGCTCACCCATGACCAGACCCGCCCGTCCGTGTCCGGATGCATGGTCAGCCGGAAACGCACTGTGTTGCCGCGCCGCTCCAGAATCTCGGCCGAGGCATACTCCGTAAAGAGGCCGGGCCATTTCTCGACATCGTTCGTGGCACTCCAGACGACATCGAATGGCGCGGCTATGAACACTGAGTTCTGGGTATGTCCGGACATTTTCAGGAGACCTCCTCAAAGCATTCGTTGACAACGGCGGCGATTTCTCCGAGCGTCATGGTGATGGCCTCGTCGGGAATCTCGACCCCAAACCTCTCAATGATCACAGCCTGTAGCTCGAGTACGGCCAAGGAGTCGATCTCAAGATTCTGGAGAGAGCTGTCTGGATTCCCGGAGAAAACAGCCGGATCCATACCGGCCTTCGTGACGAGAATCTCCGCTATCTGTGCGGGTGTCACGACGGCCCGAGTATTTCCGGTGGCTTCCGCGCTCATCATCGTATCCTTTTCAGTAAGAGCGTGTTTGAGATCGGGCTTTCGATCAGTGAGCCGGAATGACGATCTCAAACGCGCTCTACGAGGCTCCGCCAACAGGGGCGTGGACAAGGAGCGGGGCTGGGGTGCGTGCGTCGCGGGGCGTCGCGGGGCGTCGCGAACAGTCACCCTCAGCCACGCCCTAGTCCGTGACCATGCGGTCGACCAGGCCGGTCGAGTACAGCCCCTTCCGGAACTCGGTGTCGGTCAGCACCCGTTTGATGAAGGGGATGGTGGTGGCCACGCCGGGGCCGGCGACGTCGAACTCACCCAGGGCGCGTTCGGCCCGGCTCAGCGCCTCGGCCCGGCTGGGCGCCCAGACCGACACCTTGGCCAGCAACGAGTCGTAGTGCGGGCTGACCCGATAGCCGGGGAAACCGTGGGTATCGACCCGGACGAACGGGCCGGCCGGCGGGGTGAACCGCTCGAGCAGACCCGGAGCGGGCGCGAACCCGCGGTCGGGGTCCTCGGCGTTGACCCGGCACTCGACCGCCACGCCGCGCGGGGCGACGTCATCCTGGCGCAGCCGCAGCGGCGTGCCGCTCGCCACGTACAGCTGCTCGTGGACAAGATCACAGCCCGTCACCATCTCGGTCACCGGGTGCTCGACCTGGATGCGACTGTTGATCTCTATGAAGTAGTGGTTCTGGTCCTCGTCAACCAGGAACTCGACCGTGCCGAGACCGGTGAAACCGACCGAGAGCGCCCCGCGCACGGCGTCCTGGCACATCTCGGCCACCCGGTCGGGATCGAGTTCGGGTGCCGGCGCCTCCTCGACCAGCTTCTGGTGACGACGCTGGACCGAGCAGTCACGGGTGCCGAGGTGGATGCCCCCACCGTGCGCGTCGCAGAGTATCTGCACTTCGACGTGGCGTGCCCGTTCCAGAAAGCGTTCGACGTAGATCCGGTCGTCGCCGAACACGGCCCGCGCCGCGGCGCGCGTCCGGGTGTAGGCCCGAGCCAGCTCCGCGGCCGACCAGACAACGGTCATGCCGCGGCCGCCACCGCCGGCAACGGCCTTGATGATGACGGGATAACCGATGGCGTCGGCGATGTCGCGGACGTCCGCCGCGCTGCGGGCGACATCCGCGCTGCCGGTGAGCAGGGGCAGCCCGGCCTGGCGCATCAGGCCACGTGCCGCGTTCTTGTCGCCCAGCGACGCCATCACCTCCGGTGGGGAGCCGATGAAGACCAGGCCGTTGTCCGCGCAGATCTCGGCGAAGTCCGGATCCTCGGACAGGAACCCATAGCCAGGATGAATGGCATCGGCCTCCGTCATCCTGGCCGCTTCCATGATGGCCGCGACATTGCAGTAGCTGCGCCGTGGCGGCGGTGGCCCGATACACACGGCCTCGTCGGCGTACCGCCGGACGACGGAATCGGCGTCCGCGGTCGAGTAGACGGCGACTGTCCGAACGCCGAGCTCGCGGCATGCCCGGGCGACCCGCAACGCGATCTCGCCTCGGTTCGCGATGAGAATTTTCTGGAACAACTCCATTACCCCCGCGGGAAAAGGGAAAGGCGCCCCCGGCGCCGCCGAGCGAGACGGTGCTGCCATGGTGCCGCGCCCGTCGGTCCGTCACTGGCGCGGCGTGATCTCAACGAGCACCTGGCTGAATTCGACCGATTCCCCGTTCTCGACGCAGATCCTGGTCACTGTTCCGCCGGTATCCGCGGTCACCGGGTTCAGCAGTTTCATTGCCTCGACGATGCCGATGGTCGCGCCAGCCTCGATGACCTTCCCCACGGTGATATAGGGCTCGGCCCCCGGTTCGGGGGCGTGGTAGAAGGTCCCGACAATCGGCGCGGAGACGGCGACCACATGCCCGGCCCCGGCGGGTTCCGCGAGTTCGCCGGGGCCACCGGGTCCGGTGGGGCCGGTGGGGCCGAGCACCGAGACGAGTGCGGCGGCTGGTTCCAGCTGGGCCGGCACGGCTGTCGCGAGGGCGGCCCGCGACCATTCGACCTCGATGGCTACATCACCGGAGCAGACCCGGATACGGCCAAGGCCTGCCGGCAGTTCGTCGGCCAGCCGCCTGGCATGCTCGTGCAGACAGCCCAGAACGTGCTGGCGCTGATCGGTCGTGCTACCCGCTCTCATGCGGCCGTCTCCTTTTCCCGTGGCGCGGGCCTGGGCAGCGGCGCCGGGACCGAGGCTGGGATCGCCACCGCCGCTTGGCCGAACCGGCGGAACCGCGCGCGCCGAGCGTTGACGAGTTCGGCTGTCGGTACCGGCATCAGCGGCCGCAGTGTCTCTCCCACCGCGGCCCGGAGCAGGTCCGCGGCGCCGGCATGATCCGCCTGTGCTCCCCCGAGCGGCTCCGGCACCACCCCGTCGACGATGCCCAGGCGCAACAACGACGGGGCGGTCAGGCCGAGCGCACGCGCCGCCTGCGCCGCCGCCTGGGCGTCGTTCCACAGGATCGCCGAGCAGGCCTCCGGGCTGATGACGGAAAAGACACCGTTCTCCGCCACCAGAACACGGTCCGCGACAGCCAGCGCGAGTGCGCCGCCGCTACCGCCCTCACCAGTGATCACAGCGACGATCGGGGCCGCGAGCGCCGACATCCACTGGATGGCGTGCGCGATCGCGGACGCCTGGCCTCTCTCCTCGGCCTCGCGGCCGGGGTAGGCGCCAGGGGTATCGATCAAGGTCACCACGGGCAGGCCGAGGCGGGCCGCCAGCGACATCACACGCATGGCCTTGCGGTAGCCCTCGGGCTGCGGCATGCCGAAGTTGTGCGCGATGAGGTCCGCGGTCGAGTGTCCCTTCGCTGTCCCGATGACCGCCACGGCGAGTCCGTCGATCTCCGCAAGGCCCGCGACCACCGCGTGGCAGTCGCCGTACAGGCGGTCTCCGTGCAGCTCGACGAACGAGTCGAAGGAACGGGCGAGATAGTCCCGCACGGTCGGGCGGTCGATGTCGCGGGCGAGCCGTACCGTCTCCCACGGATCCCGCTGGACCAGCCGCTCCGGGTCGGTGATGACCACGCTTGCCGGCCCGCTCGCTGGTCCCCCGGCGGACGGGCCAGCAGGCAGGCCAGCGGACGGGCCGGCAGCCCCCCGCGCGCGATGCCCGGCAGCGAGCAGCCGGCTCAGGCATGTCCGCAGGTCCGCCCGGTCGGCGACGATGTCGACCTGCCCCTTGCTGGCGAGAAACCCGCTGCTCTGGAACTCGGCGGGAAGCTCCTGCCCGATGGTCTGGCGGATGACGCGGGGGCCGGCGAAACCCATCCGGCTCCCGGACTCGGCGACGATCACGTCCGTGTTCGTCGCAAACGATGCCGCCACCCCACCGTAGGTGGGGTCGGTCACCAGGCTGATGGACAGCAGGCCCCGTTCCCGGTGCCGCTGGACGGCAATGCCGGTCTTCGCCATCTGCATCAGCGACAGGCATCCCTCCTGCATCCGAGCGCCGCCGGAGGTCGCCACGATGAGCAGCGCGAGCGCCTCGTCCGCGGCATGTTCGATCGCGAGGGTAATCATTTCCCCGACCGCCGAACCGAGGCTGCCGCCCAGAAAACGGAAATCCATGACGGCCGCGACAAGCGGGTATCCGCCGATTTCTGCCCTGCCGCACAGCACCGCTTCGGGCAGTGCCGTCTCCTGGCGTGCGGCCTCCCAGCGCCGGCGGTAGGGCCGGGTATCGGTGAAGTCCAGGATGTCAAAGGGAACGGGCTCGACCAGCAATGGCGTGAAACTGCCCGCGTCGAAAAGCTGATCGACCCGTTGCGGCGCCGTGAGCCGGTCGTGGTGACCGCATTCGGGACACACGAGCAGGTTGCGGGCCAGCCGCCGGCCGTAGACGAGCGCCGCGCAGGATCCGCAGCGGGTCCAGGTGGCTGCCGTCGCCGTGGCGGTGGCGCTCTTCACGCGGCCTCCCCCCGGGGTGTGCTCTCAAAGGTGTAAAAGCAGTGGGCCATCGCGTCCGCGGGCGAACGCCATGTCTTCAGATACGGCCGAATATGTTGCGTCAGGCGGTCGCTGACACGCTTGAACTCCTCGTGGCCACGTGCGTTCTCAACCGTCCGGCGACCGTCGTCAACAGTTTCCAGAAGATGTATGTAGAGATCTCCGAGAGAGTAAAGGGAACGGTGGACGACACCGGCCGCACGCGGCAGGCCGGTGGTGTCTGACTCCGCGAAGATACGCGCGACATCCTGCTGGGAACCGGGTTCGATTTTGGCAACAATCAACGTTCTGTGCATGTTGCGATCCCCCTCCGCCGAGCTGGCCGGGAAACCCCGGGACCGGGGCCGGCAGGGCCGCTGACCCATTCACGGCAACGTTTCCAGTCCAGACTGACCCACTACCGAGAGTAAATGTGATCACACAATGCGTCCACCGCTACCGTCCGCGCAGGCCTCGGGCAGAAAGATCCCAGCGATCGTGCCCGGCTGGCCGCGGCGATGGATCAATCAGCATCCGTCAGACACGAGCTAGCTCTCGCGCGGTGGCTCCTGCGCGGCCGTCTCCCGCAGGAGGAACTTGCGCACCTTGCCCGATGCCGTCCGGGGAAGGTCGTCGACGACATGCCAGTCCACCGGCACCTTGAAGTAGGCAAGCCGGGACCGCGCGAACGCGGCCAGCTCGTCGGCGGTGGTGGCGCTGCCGGCAGCGGGCACGACGAACGCGACCGGGACCTCGCCGAGGCGCTCGTCGGGCGCGCCGACCACCGCCGCGTCCGCCACCCCGGGGTGGTCCAGCAGCGCTTCCTCGACCTCACGCGGGTAGATGTTCTCCCCACCGCGGATGATGACGTCCCGGATGCGTCCGTGGATCCGCAGGATCCCGGCCGCGTCCATGGCGCACAGGTCACCGGTGTGCAGCCAGCCCTCGGCGTCGAGCGTCCGGCTGGTGGCCTCGGGATCGTCGTGGTAGCCGCTCATGTTCAGCGGCGAGCGGATCCACAGCTCACCGTGCTCGCCCAGGTCCGCGGTGGTCCCCTCGGTGCCCGGCCGGATGATCCGCACCTCGCGCCGCGGTAACGCCCGCCCCAGCGTCTCGGCCTTCACCAGATCACTGTCCGAGGGAAGACAGGCGGTTGCGTTCGGCGCCTCGGACTGGCCGTAGGAGATGACGACGCGGCAGCCGAGCACCGCTTCGGTACGGCGGATCAGCGCCGGTGGCACTGTCGTGCCACCGGTCTGGATGACTTGAAGGCTGCTGATGTCGTACCGGGCGAGGCCGGGGTAGGCCAGCAGGTCGTACAGCATCGTCGGGACGGCACCGAGCGCCGTGACCCGCGCCCGCTCGATCAGCGACAGGGTGCGCGCCGGCTCGAAGCCCGGGGACAGGACCATCGTCCCCGCCGAGGCGAACGTCATCAGCACCCCGGACACCGAACCACCCACATGGTGCAGCGGCAGCCCGGAACACCACACCAGCGGGCGGGCGAAGACGCGCCCGGCGATCCGGCCGGTGTTGAGCACGGCGAAGTGGGACAGCACAGCGCCCTTGGGCCGCCCTGTCGTCCCCGAGGTGTACTGGATGAGAAAGGGCGCCAGCGGGGAGACCGCGGGCAGCGGCCCCGGACTCGGCGGCAGCGCACGCGCCAGCTCCTCAAGCGCCACGACCCGCACCGGCCGGCCGGGCAGCTCGTCCGCCAGGGCCCGCGCACGCTCCCGTAACGGGGAGCCTCGGTGCTCGGCGGCCGCGATAACGAGCCGCGCGCCGGACTGGCGCAGCTCGTGGCTGACCTCCTCGTCCCGCAGCGATGTGTTGATCGGTACGAGCACGGTGCCCGCGAGCGCGCCGGCGCACTGCACCACGACCCAGTCGGGGCAGTTGGGCGCCCACAGGGCGACCCGGTCCCCCGGCGCCACCACACCGAGCAGGCCGGCCGCCACGGCGGCGGCACGATCCACCAGCTCGGCGTAGGTCACGGTGGCAATACCATGATCATCTTGCCAGCGTAACGCGGGCCGGTCCGGATGCCGGTCGGCGACCTGGCGCAACCAGTCACCGACCGGCATCTCGCACAACGCGACGCCGGTGTCGGCCGGCCAGTGGGCGGTGGTGAGCGTCATGCCCGCCGCCCGGTGGCCGGCGCCCGATACCGGTCAGTCGCCATTACCCGTCAGTCTCCATCGAGATCGAGTGACCGGCCCACGATCTCCTTCATGACCTCGTTGGAGCCGGCGTAGATCCGCTGTACCCTGCCGTCCCGCCACAGCCGGGCGATCTCGTACTCGTTCATGTAGCCGTAGCCGCCGAACAGCTGCAGGCAGCGGTCGACCACCTCGCACTGGGTGTCGGTCGTCCACTGCTTGAGGCCGGCGGCGTCGACCGCGCTGAGCGCACCGTCGAGGTGGGCGCGCACAGCGGTGTCCACGTAGGCCTGCGCGACATCGCACAAGGTCCTGACCGCGGCCAGCTCGAACCGCGTGTTCTGGAACGAGCCGATCGTCGTCCCGAACGCCTTGCGGGTACGTACCTGCTCCACGGTCAGCGCCAGCGCGCGCTTCATGATGGCGACGGCGCTCACCCCGGCGCCGAGCCGCTCCGTCCCGAGGCTCTCCATCAGGTGGTAGAAGCCGCGGTTCTCCTGCCCGAGCAGGTTCGACGCGGGCACCCGCACCTCGTCGAAGAACAGCTCAGCGGTGTCCTGCGCCTTCTGGCCGATCTTGTCGAGCTTGCGGCCCCGGCTGAAGCCCGGCGCATCCGCGTCGACGACGAGCAGGCTGATGCCCCGGTGACCGGCATCCGGGTCGGTCTTGACCGCGACCACCGCCTTGTCGCACAGCAGCCCGTTGGTGATAAAGGTCTTCGAGCCCGACACGACATAGCTGTCACCGTCGCGGCGCGCGGTCGTACGGATCGACTTGAGATCCGAGCCCGCGCCGGGCTCACTCATCGCCAGCGCCCAGATGATGTCCCCATTCACCGAGCCGGGCAGCCAGCGCGCCTTCTGCTCGTCGGTGGTCAGCTTGATGATGTAGGGCGGCATCACGTCGTTCTGCAGCCCGAAACCGCAACCGACGCTCCCGGTGGCCCAGAACTCCTCCGTGAGAACCACGCTGTACCGGTAGTCCTCAACCCCGGCGCCGCCGAACTCCTCCGGGACCGACCACAGCAGCAGGCCCGCCCGGCCGGCCTTGCGCCAGACCTCTCGGTCAACGACCCCGGCCTGCTCCCACTCGCTGCTGTGCGGGACGCACTCCTTCTCAAAAAAAGTCCGAGCGAGCCCGCGGAACTCCTCGTGCTCAGGTTCGAACAGGGTGCGACGCACCAGACCAGCTCCTTCATGCCAGAGGGCCGGCGGGCACGCGATCACCGCTCCACGCACACACCCGCAGGCCCCAGAGGACGCGCTGGCCCGCGCCGGGAACAGCCGTTCACCAGCCAGCAAAGATATCCTCTTACTGATTACACGATTTGACAACACATCTCTATCAGAGGGCAGGAGCCCCGGCGACGCCGGCCGGGTGGTCAGCCGGGCCGGGTGTCGCTCACCTCGGCGCGGGCGGCCAGGGAGGCGACCTCGGCCGCGGCCCGGCCTGACAGCCAGCCCTCCTGGTCGTTCGCTGTCACCGGCCGTGACACGAGGTCCGGGAACATCGTCTGGACCGCCTCTCTGACGGTCTCGTCCCGCGCGGCCAGAACAGGCAGCAGCCGCTCCCGGCCCGTCTCGGCAGCCGCCTCCGCCCCCGCTCTGTCGGTCGCGCCCTGCAGCCGCTCGCCGATCCGGATAGCGAAGGAGGTGAGGAAGGACTGGCGGAACGAACGGGTCCGCGACCGTCCGTAACGGTCCTGCCGGGAGCCCTCCCGTGTCATCGCCGTGGTCGCCTGCACCAACAGCGACGTGTAGAGCAACTCCACGCTGTCGAGATCGGAGTCGTAACCGAGCACCGTGGTGAAACCGAGATTCTTCGTCCACACCGCCCGGCAACGGTTCGCGCTGGCCACCTTGTCCAACAACAGCGCCTTGGGAGTCTCATAAGGATTGTCAACGCCGATCCGGCGGCCGGTCGGTTCGGCGCGCGAGCCGGTCTCGGCCGCCAGCAGGGCGTAATCGATGCTGTGGCGAGCCATGAGCTCCTGGGCCTTCGCGGTCAGCGCCTCGGCCTCCTCCGCGAAACCAGTCGACTCGGCCTTGGCCAGCAGCGCGCGGACCCGGTCGAGCATGCGCGCGTCGGCCGTACGGCCAGCCGCCCGGTCAGGGTGCAGGGTCCCGCGCCGCGCGGTCCCGGGCGGGGGGCACAGGCGCGCGAGCCTCGGCAGGGCACTGAGCACCCCGAGAACCGTCAGGGCGCAGCCAACCGCCGCGGCCCGGTCCTGGCCTTCGCGCTCGCCCCAGGCATCGAGCCAGCCGTCGTCATCGGCCCACCAGACGGTGGCCTCGGCAGCCGCGAGCTGTGCCTCCCAGCGCTCGTCCACGGTGGCCGTGGCATACCGGCGCAGCTGACCGGCGATCGCGTCGACGGTCAGCCGCGCCGGGCGCGCGCCAGCCTCCCTGCTGACGGCCCGCATGACGTCCGCCGGCTGCCAGCCGCGGTCCCACGCCTCTTCCACCAGGCGATTCAGCCAGGCCACGAGGGCACGGTCGACGGCCCGGCGCCTGGTGGACCCGGCCGAGGGCTCGGTCAGCAGCGCGACGTACCGGGACAGCTGCGCGCTGTCCTCCGCCTGCCATGCGTGCAGTGCCGCACCGATCATGAGGTCGGCGGTCTCCCTGTCCCGCTGGTAGGCATCGGCATCACGACCAGCCGGCCGGGGGGCATCGGCAGCCCTGGCCCGGTTGTCACGAGCCCGGTTGTCACGGGCCCGCTGTTTGGCCTGCCGTCGTTCGCGGCTCCGACTCCCCACAACTACCCCACAAATGGAAAAAATCGTAATCGGATGGCATGGACGAACGGTGTGTTGGTGAACGACATGCCCAGGAACACGCTTCGCGTGCTGCCCACAGGGTACGGGCTGAGTCCCCGACCGTTTTCAGCGGCTTGCAACCGTCCGCGCGCGCCTGCGCGTGTTCAGTGATCGGACACCCGTAGCCTGTGGTCGAGCGCGGTGTGGCGGCGCCCGCCGCTCACGGTACGAACGGCCTGCCCGATCGCCCGGCGCGACCCGACCAGGACCACCAACGTGCGGGCTCGCGTGACAGCGGTGTAGAGCAGGTTACGTTGCAACATCATCCAAGCGCTGGTGGTGACCGGGATGACCACGGCAGGATACTCACTGCCCTGTGAACGGTGGATGGTCACGGCATAGGCGTGCGCGAGTTCGTCGAGTTCGGTGAACTCGTAGTCGACGTCCTCCTCCTCGTCCGTGCGCACCGTGAGCTTCTGCTCGTCGAGGTCGAGCGCGGTGACGACCCCGAGGGTCCCGTTGAAGACGCCACTGGCGCCCTTGTCGTAATTATTACGGATCTGTGTCACCTTGTCCCCGATGCGGAAGACCCGGCCGCCGGCCCGGCGTTCGGGCAGATCCGGGCGTGCCGGGGTCAACGCCTCCTGCAACAGCGTGTTCAGCGCTCCGGCGCCGGCCGGCCCACGGTGCATCGGCGCGAGCACCTGCACGTCCCGGCGCGGGTTGAGCCCGAACTTCGCCGGGATGCGCCGGGCGACGACGTCGACGGTCATCCGCGCGGCGTCCTCGGTCTCGTCGGCGGCGAAGTAGAAGAAGTCCGACAGGCCGCGTACCAGCGGATGCTCCCCGTTGTTGATGCGGTGCGCGTTGGTCACGACACCGGACTCCCGCGCCTGCCGGAAGATATGGGTGAGCCGCACGTGCGGAACGGGCGTACCGGCGGCCAACAGGTCACGCAGCACCTCACCGGCTCCGACCGAGGGCAGCTGGTCGACATCCCCGACCAGGAGCAGGTGCGCCCCTGGCGGGACGGCCTTGGCGAGCTTGTTGGCCAGCAGGAGATCCAGCATGGACGCCTCGTCGACCACGACGAGGTCGGCGTCCAGCGGCCGGTCACGGTCGTAGGCGGCGTCCCCGCCCGGGCGCAGCTCCAGCAGCCGGTGGACGGTGGACGCCTCGTGACCGGTCAGCTCGGCCAGCCGTTTGGCGGCCCGGCCGGTCGGTGCGGCGAGCACCACCTTCGCGCCCTTGGCGCGGGCGAAGGTCACGACCGACCGCACGGTGAAGCTCTTGCCGCACCCGGGGCCGCCGGTGAGCACGGCGACCTTCTCGGTCAGAGCCAGTTTCACCGCAGCCTCCTGCGCCGGTGCGAGCTCGGCTCGGGTCCGCTCCCGCAGCCAGGCCAGGGCGGTGTCCCAGTCGACCGTGGCGAAGGAGGGCATCCGGTCACTGCGCGTCCGCAGCAACCGCAGCAACTGGCCCGCCAGCGATATCTCCGCCCGGTGAAAGGGCACCAGGTAGATCGCGACAGTCGGCTCGGCCGGGTCCTCCCCCGGGACCTCCTCGCGGACCACGCCCTCCTCGCCGACGAGCTCGCCCAAAGACTCGATCACCGCTCCGGTGTCGACCTGCAAAATCTTGATCGCCTCGGCGATCAGCCGCTGTTCGGGCAGGAAACAGTTACCGTCCCCAGTGGACTCCGACAGCGTGAACACCAGGCCCGCCTTGATGCGCTGCGGGCTGTCATGCGGAATCCCGACGGCCTTGGCGATCGTGTCCGCCGTCCGGAAACCGATTCCCCACACGTCGGTCGCCAGCCGGTACGGCTCCTTGCGCACCACCTCGACGGAGCGGTCGGCGTACTGCTTGTAGATCCGCACCGCGAGCGAGGTGGACACCCCGACGCCCTGGAGGAAGACCATCACCTCCTTGATCGCTTTTTGTTCCTCCCAGGCGGCCGCGATCGCCTTCGTGCGCTTGGGCCCGAGTTTGGGAACCTCGATCAGCCGGTCCGGCTGTTGTTCGATGACGTCGAGGGCATCGGCCCCGAAATGCTCGACTATCCGTTCGGCGAGTTTCGGCCCGATTCCCTTGATAAGCCCCGAACCGAGATAGCGGCGGATGCCCTGGACCGTCGCCGGCAGCACGGTCGTGTAGTCCTCGACGTGGAACTGCCTGCCGAACTGCGGGTGCGAGCCCCAGCGCCCGCGCATGCGTAACGACTCACCAGGCTGCGCACCGAGCAGCGCCCCCACAACCGTGACCAGCTCGCCGGATCGACCGGCGTCGACGCGGGCCACGGTGTACCCGGTCTCCTCGTTGGCATAGGTGATCCGTTCCAGCACCGCGTCCAGTACGGCCCCGCGGAACGGCTCCGCCGCTGGCATCCCGTGTGGTTCTCCCGTCCCGTGAGCGCGCCAGGCGACCGCGCCCACGGGCGCGGGGTGCCACCGGCTTCGCCGCCATGAAGGTCGCCATGAAGTATGCCCCCGGGCTACGAAGCCGGCGCACCCGCGTTGGCCAGCCCCGTCAGGCCTGGACGGGGGACGGGCCGCCCGCGGTCGTGGAGATTTCCACCCGGCGCGGCTTGGCCTGCTCCGCGACCGGGATGACCACGGTCAGCACACCGTCGTCGTAGTGCGCGGTGAGCTTGTCGGTGTCGAGGGTCTCGCCGAGGAACAGCTGCCGGCTGAACCGGCCTCGGGGGCGTTCGGAAATGATCATATCGACACCCTCGGCCTCCCGGGATTCGGGGCGGTCGGCGGTGACGGCAAGAACATTGCGCTCCACCGTGAGGTCGATCGACTTCGAGTCGACACCCGGAAGATCAAACTGGATGAGAAACGCGTCGCCTCTGCGGTAGGCGTCGATGGGCATGGCGGCCGGCCGCGCGGGAGTGCCGAACACCTGCTGGGTCAACCTGTCGAGCTCGCGGAAGGGGTCCGTGCGCATCAGCATCGCGGGTCTCCTGTCTCAAGTTCTGGTACCTGCGGTTCTGGTACCTGCCGACAGCACGTGTATATCCCATGGAGAGATTAGTTGACAAGAGAAGACGCAAGTTTCCTGCTCTTAGAACGCTCGGAAAGATGGATGCTCATCTGAACACCCGTGACGGAGCGCCCGTGACGGAGCGCCCGTGACGACAAGCCCGGCGAACGGGCGGCATCGGGGCGTCCGCCGGCGCGGCTGGCCCTGGCCCGAAGCGGGCACGGGGACGGCATACTGCGCCCAGAGCGGCCGGGTCGAACACGCAGGTGGAGGTAACGCGCAGGTGGAGGCGTGATGAGGGTCGTGTCCGGCCGGCCGGCCGGGCGGCGCTACCCGGCCGGCCGGCCGGTGTCCGGGCACGTCGTCGTCTGTGGGCTGAACGACCTGGGTTTCCGGATCGCCGAGCAGCTGCACGCGGCGGCGGTGCCGGTCGTCGTCATCGAGGGACGCGACGTCGGCTCGCTGCGGCGCCGCCTTGAGCGGTGGGGAGTACCCGTCCTCAGCGACTCGGTGCACACCGGTGATGCGCTGCGCCAGGCGTCGATCACCGGTGCGGTGGCGCTGATTGCCTGCCACGACATCGACCTCGACAACCTCGAGACGGCGCTGCTCGCCACCGAGATCGTGCCCGAGCTGCGGCTTGTCGTACGGGTCACCAACGCCCAGCTCGGTGACCAGCTCGGCGCGGCGCTTCCTGCCGCGCGCGTGCTGAACCTCGCGGAGAAGGCCGGCCCCAGCTTCGTGGAGGCCTGCATCAGCTCCGACGTGCGGCACGCCTTCCGGCTCGGGTCGGAGATCTTCACGGTGGTGGACGTCCCGGTCCGCACGGCCGGGGCATTCCGGCAGGTCTTCGGCAACCTGACACCGGTGGCGCTGCGCAGGCCGGGCGCGCGGCGGGTGGAGGTGTGCCCGGGCCGCGACACGTTCGTCGCCCCCGGCGACCGCATCGCGTTGCTCGGCAGGCTGGCGGACTTCGCCGACAACGGTGTCCGGGTGGTCGACTCCGGGGATGTCGACGCCCTGGCGAACCTGTCGGTACACCATGGCGGCCCGC
>NZ_CAKJTM010000018.1:89175-92650 GCF_917627345.1 Protofrankia sp. CiP3
CGCCGCCCGCACGCCTGGCTACGGGATCTGGCCGTGACCATCGCGGCCGAGTTCGACCGCCCGTTCCGGCTCGCTCTCGGCGCCGTGCTGACCATCATGACCATCGGCACGCTGGTGCTGAGCCTGACGTATGCGGACAACGACCCGACCGCGCCGCCGGACTTCGGCCCGCTCGACGCGTTCTACCTGACCGTCACCACGATGGCCACCGTCGGCTACGGCGACTTCAACTTCGGCGCGGCCGGCGGCTGGTTACAGGCGTTCGGCGTCGCGCTGATCCTCATCGGCGCGCTGTCCATCGCGGTCGTCTACGCGTTCATCACCAATGTGATCATCAGCCGCAGGCTGGAACGGACCATCGGACGCGGGCGGGCCACCACCGCGCGTGACCACGTCATCGTCTGCGGGCTCGGTTCGGTCGGGCTGGCCACCGTGGAAGGCCTGCTCACCGCCGGGCGTGACGTTGTGATCATCGAACGCAACGAGAACAACCGGTTCCTTTCGGTCGTCCGGGACCTCAAGGTGCCGGTCGTGTTCGGTGACGCCACCGTCCGCGCGACCCTGATGGAGGCCGGGCTCACCCGAGCCGCCGCCCTCGCGGCCCTGACCAGCGACGACGTCGCGAACCTGGAAGCCGTGCTGTCAGCCCGGGAGGCATTCAACGATCATTTCACCGCCCGGCGGCGAGGAGGGCCAGGACGCTGGCGCCGACGTCGGCACGCCCCGCCTACCGCTGTGCCCGCGGCCGACGGTGCCGGTTCCAGCGTCGGCGCCGGCACCGGCGCCGGCACCGGGAATGACGACGAGGCCGGGCTACGGGTGGTGCTGCGCATCTTCGACACGACCCTTGGTGACGAAGCCGAACGCAGGTTCGCCATCCACACCGCCCGCAGCGCGTCCGCCCTGGCCACCCCGTGGTTCGTCGGCGCCGCCCTCGACTACGAGGTGGTGAGCACCTTCTACGTCGACCGGGAGCCCTTCCTCGTCGCCCGGATCACCGTGACCGCCGGTGGTGGCCTGGACGGCCCGACCCTCCAGGAACTGTCGACCGGGACCCGCATGCTCGCGGTCGCCACGTCGTCCGCACACGACGCCAGCACCGATCGCGCGCCCAACTACCGGCCGACCCGGCACACCCGGCTCCGCCCGGGCGACGAGCTCCTGGTCGTCGGCCCGACCGCGCAGATCATCGACACGGTCAGCCGCAACCAGGCCCCCCGCGTCCGGTCCTGACCTGGAGCAGATCACTCGCTATCGCGGTGCCGTTCCCCGCTCTTCCCAGCCGGGCAACGTACATTCCGGCGCTGTGAGGTTCGCTCCATGTAGAGCGACCGGCAACAGGGCTGTGGATCAAGGAGTGGGGCTGAGGTGCGTGCGCGCCGCCCCGCGATGCCGCGTCCCCTGGTACTACCAGTCCGAACTCGTTTCCGCCTCCTTCAAACAGAGGAATACGCAGGCGCTCTCATCCGAGCCGAAGAGCCCGGTGTCGAGGATGACGAGCTAGACCGGCAAGTTCGCGTCCGCATGGCCCGGCAATCGCTGCTGACGTCGAGATATAATTCTACAGATCTTCGTTTGTTGCCCATCCGCGTGGCACTCTCGAAGAACGGCTACCGGACGGCAATAATCCGACCGGGCGACAAGAGAGATAGGTTCCCATCGTGCCGCACATCCGCCCTGAACTGGATCTCAGGTCTGGATCCTACGATGATGTCTTGAAACGTGTCGAACGGTCTCTAGACGTTCGCCTTGACCGAACCACTGTGGTGCGGAAACGACGCTCAATGGGGCTCGCCAGCGATAGAGGAACCTGGGTCCGCGTTGAGGTTCGATCCCCAGAGAAGATGACCAGCCAGGGATGGAACGGAACGGAGACATCATCGGTACTTCGTGGCGTGGCTCGGCCTTCATGGAGGCAAAGCGTCTCCTGGAATGATCCCGACGAGGGTCTGACATGGAGAGCTGACGAGACAGATTTTGTGGCGGATCACCCGGTCAAACCCGGTGGCATCCTCACCACCGATCCCGAACTTTCTGAGGATTGGTGGGCGACGCTGAAATCTTCGCTGACCGCGCTTGCCGAGCATTCGACCACTCGGCTTGCTACTCCTCACACCGAGACGATAACGCAAGCACGGGTAGACCTGGCAATCAGTCGGGCCTGTGACGGCCAGATCGACACGAGGGTTGAGCAATGGTCAGCCGCGCATGCCGATCTAAATTGGGCGAATCTCACAGCACCAGAATGTGTGTTGCTTGACTGGGAAGACTGGGGAATAGCGCCGCGCGGCTTGGACGCAGCAAACCTGTGGGTCAACAGTCTGGCGATTCCCGATCTTGCCAGCCACGTCTACCGAGACTACCGAGAGGAACTGGAAAGCAAGACCGGTAGGATCATGGTACTGTTCCTGTGCGCGGACATCGTCAGCGCGCCCGCCTCGTATTCAGGCCCGCTTCACGAGCCGGCACTTCAGGCTGTCGAAAGGCTGGTGAAAGAACTTCAGCTGTGAGCGCTTCTCGCACGGATGATCTGCTGGCAATGGGCGATTCGATCCAAGTCGACCATTAGTTTTTCGGCCGGCACGAGTTCTCTCACATGGTCCATGTTGCCGGAACTCACGGCTATTCGCATCACTCTTGGAAGTTCATATGACACACGAAAGACGGCTTGCGTATTTGAACCTTGTTCATCTGAGTGAAGATAAGGTGGCTGCTTTAATTCTCTTCCAGAGGTCGCGCTCGGCGTCCCCACCGAACAGGCTCAATCCCCCACAGACGATCGAGCCGCACACCCAGACGTCGCGCCGTCCGCTCACTCGCTTCGAGCCTGTCAGCCTGTCAGACGGTACTGTCAGTCCCGCACGGATCATGAGCACGTCTGGCGTGGGCGCCTTCGCAAAAGGATCGCTATCAAGCGCCTAAATCAGCGGCGCTGTATCCCAGGACGATATTCCCCACGACGCGCACAGGCCCATGGCTACCGTTTCATTCAGCGCGGCACATGCCGCATCCAAGCATTCACGGACCGGTACCGCGCTCGCTCCCAACAGGGACTTCTCAGGATTATGTAGAAAGGCGACGTCCGGGATGCGTCCGAGGTCGCATGCTGATTCTTCCACCGCACGGTGAATCCGGCCGGGAGTGAGGGAACAGGCTATCCGTCCAGCCTCTCGGAAGAAGCCGACTTTCGTCGAGATGGAGAACATGGGAAGTAGATCCCCCGCAGTGCCTGAGTGCCTGAGTGCCTGAGGGGTGCGTCTCTTTGAGAGGTGGGTGATTCCGGGTCATCCCGGTCGTGCGGGGGCGGTGTTGAGGCCGAGGTCCGGGATGCTGGCGGGGTCGTAGCGGGCGAGGTGGTGCTCGGTGAGGTAGCGCTGCTTGTAGTAGGCCAGGTAAGCGTCAAGGTCGCCGTTGATGACGACGGCGCGGATCTTGAGGATGTCCTCGGCGCCGTCGGGGGACCACCTGGCGCCCG
>NZ_CAKJTM010000018.1:92880-93872 GCF_917627345.1 Protofrankia sp. CiP3
CCTGGTCGCGGGTATGTGGGTTGTTCCGCCGCTTCGCGGCGAGGGACGCGAGGGTCGCGGCGACGGCTTTGGCGCGGCCGTGCAGGACGCGTAGCAGTTGCCCGTCGCCCCACTCGCTGACCTCGGTGGCCGTCCTGCCGCGGTTGAGCTGCACGGCGGCCTTGCGGAGGTACTCGGCGGCGTGGATGTAGTCGATGATGATCGGGACCTTCAGGCCGCGTTTCTTCGCGTGCTCGCCGATGGCGGTGATCTGCTGCTTGTTGCCGTCGACGAGGAAGATCCGCTGGTGGAGGTGCAGGGGGTCGCGCAGGTCGGCCTCGTCGAACGCCCGGCCGATCACGGCGGGGATGCCGTCGATGATCGACGCGGAGACCCACGTGTCCCGCGCGGTCGGCCCGGGGTGTTCCTTGCGCCGGGCGGGTGGGGCGGCGATGTCCTCCGGTTGTCGCACGGCGGGAGTGAAGGTCGTGACGGCGACGATCTCGGCCATCTTCTTGATCCCGGGATGGGTGGTGTCGGGCTTCGTGCCGGTGCGGTGCTCGGGGCGAACAGCGATGCCCTTACCGTCGCCCTGCATCATCAGCACGTCGCCGTCGGCGAGGTCCGTGGCCCCGGCGGCGCGCAGGTCGTAGAAGTCGCCGACCCAGCGGGCCAGGTCGCGCGCGACCTGGGCGAGTTGGGCGCGCCCGATGGTGACCCCGGTCCTCGCGGCGATGACCTCCTGGGCCTGCCCGTAGCCGCTGGTCCCGAGGTGGAAGGCCGCCAGGGCGCGCATCCCCAGCGAGTAGGCGTCGTCAGCGAACGCCCAGCGGGCGTCGGCCGGGTAGAGGTTCGCCTCGCGCCGGTTGCGGTAGGCGAGCCGGGACGCCCGGACCGGCCCGAAGATACTGACCACGCCCCGGTCGTGGCCCTTCTCGACGCCGCCGTGGCGGATCCCGGCCGCGGACACCAGGTGGCTGACCCGCTGTTCGCGAGCGGCGTCGAGGGCGAAG
>NZ_CAKJTM010000018.1:94183-94656 GCF_917627345.1 Protofrankia sp. CiP3
GTGGTCTCCAGCAGCGTGCGCTGCAGTTCGCGGCCGTCCGTCTCGAGCGTCTTCTCCCGGTCGCCGTGATCCAGGGCGGCGGCGCCGTCGACCGCCCAGCCGATCAGCGAGGAGCACCGCTCGATCGGGCCCGCGAGCAGAGCGGCGGTCTCGGGGTCCAGCGGGACCCTGCTGCCGTCCTCGCTGACGTGCTCCACCGTCACCGTTACCGCAACCGCCACCGCAGGGCCTCCGCGACCTGTCTGGGACAAGGGCACCAACGTCACCCATGATCCCGCGAACTGGACGGCAGTCGACGATCCCTGCGACGCGGTTCCTCCCTGCCGCTGCTTCCCTCGGTCGGTCAACCAGCCCCTGACCAGCAACAATCACATCTGGTAGTGCCAGAAATATCCTGAAAGTCCAGACACGCCGAGGACATGATGCTTTGACTCTAATCAGACATAAATGACGCCTTCAGAAAAGACGCACCC
>NZ_CAKJTM010000019.1:0-16880 GCF_917627345.1 Protofrankia sp. CiP3
TGCAAGCTGCGAATATTAGCCCGGTCGCCATGGGCTCCACCACGCCGGCCCGACGACAGGGGCGCAGCCCACCCGGCGCCCGGCGCCACGACAGCCGCAGCTGTGTTCATGACCAGGAGAACATGGCCAGAATGGCTGGATTGTGATCAAGGGGACGAGTCCGCCACCCCAGCGAAAGATCAAGGCCGGAGCACACACGCAGCGATGTCCGCGGAGGCGAGTCAGTTGGCGGACCGCTCCAAATGCCAGTCGAGTCCACGTGTCTCAGGGACGGCAAGCAAGGCCAACCGCGCTTGAGCTGCGTTCTGAAACCGCTGCTCCGGGTCTCGTGCGGTCGCTTTAGAAACAACCCGGGCCAGCTCTGATGAACACTCGAGGACAGACGTCTCGAGATCCTGGGTAAGAGCACGGTAGAGTCTTGTCGGAACATCTTCATCCGGGTTTTCTCGCCCGCCGAGGAGTACGTACAGTACCTTTCCAAGAGAGTAGATGTCGGTTCGATGGTCGATCCGTTCGCCCCGAATCTGTTCGGGCGACATGTAGGCCGGCGTCCCGATAGGCAGGCCCGGAACCATCGTCGAGAATTCTTCGTCAGTTGATCCGCCAGGGTCCACGATATGTCGGGCCACCCCAAAGTCGATCATTATTGGCTCGCCGAAAGTGTCTACGATGACGTTGTTCGGCTTCACATCCAATCGAACAATCCCCAGTTCGTGCAGGTATTTTACCCCCTCTAATATTGACGCTGCCAAGCGCACGGCCGTAGCGCCGTCCGGCCGGCTCTCGCCGGTCTGCCGGCTCAGGCTGGAACCCTCGACCAAGTCCATGACAATGCCAAGCCGACCATCGGCTTCTTGTAATAGCTCGTAGGTACGAACCACGTTACGGTGTCGCAGCCGCAGCGCGATCTGCGCTTCTCGGCGGAAGCGTGCCTGAGCCTCTCCTTCGGCCACCGGCGCATCCAGTACCTTGATGGCACGCCGCAACCCGGTCCTGGTGTCCACCGCGGCGAAGACAGTCCCCATTCCGCCGGCACCGATGATGTCAAGAAGCTCGTACCGCCCGCCCGCCATCAACCGCTGAGCACGAGGAACGCGGAAGTCCACACGGTCACTGCCGGTTCCAGCCGGCGGCGCTGCCAAGCCGACCATCGTCGTGTCTGAGGTAGCGTAAACGCGAGGACCTCCTGGATGACGGGGGGTAGGCCGCACATCAGCAGGCAGTGGAACACCGAGAAGCTCTACACTTTCTCGTTCGCTGCTTCGTGCAATTCGCAGAAGCCGACGGCGCATCTCCGCACTCAGCCGATAACTCGGCGTCCGGGTAATACCGCCAAGAAGTGTTGCACCATCCCGTAGATCTGCAAGCGACTCGATTACGCCATGACGTACCAGATGCCGCAGCACCAGGTCGGCTCGGGCCGACGTTAGCGAAAGCAAGGGCGACAACGCACGCTCACCCCTGACCACATCCTCGGCTTTGAACGCCCCGCCTTCACTGCGTAGAACCCAGTCAGTGACGTAATACGCACCGAGCCGGAACTGGTCTTCCTCGATGGTGCGGCCTTGACCGCGCTGTCGGCCAAGCAGACCTGCCAGGATCTCGGCCAGCTCCGCATACAGGGCGAAGCGATTCATATCATTCGACGAGATTCTGATGTAGGGGGTACCGTTATCCCATGCGAGGAGGCTGTACAGTTCCTGGGTGAGCCGCCGCGGGACACCGCGCCCCTTGTACTCGAGGTAATCACAAATCAGTTCGAAAATCTGGGTGTCGACCATCCTGCCGCGGCCCGGGCTACGGATCAGTTCACCGACAAGAGCGGAAGCGGCCTGCCAGAGGCACGGAACGTAGGCAGTCCACGAAAAGACACTCTCGTAGATTCCGATACCGGATCTACTGTCAGCAACAGCTTGATCAAGTAAGTCTACGCCAGCCACAAAAACAAAGTGTACCCCAGGAGCGGTCAACACATTCTTGAATGCTGTCAGCACCGCATGCAGGCTGACCCGTCCATCCTCGCTGCTCGTGAGTTTGTCCAGCTCGTCCAGGACGACGACCACGTGGATCGGAAGGGCAGCAATGCCACGCCTGCGGCGGCGGAAGCGGACTGGCTGCGCGCGGCGCAGGGCCGGGCCGAACCCGCCGCTGCCCACGCTGCCCAGCAGCTCTACGATCCGCAGGAAGTCATGTTCTACATCGGCGCCGCTGTAGGTAAGAAACGATGCTTCCGTCGCCAGCGACCGGGTGGTCTTGGTGCCACGCTCCAGCTTCGGTGTCAGGCCGGCGAACTGCACGGCGGCTCCCACGCCGATCGATCGCGCAACCTCACGATCTTCACTCGCCCGGGAAGTCAACGACAACGACGTTCGTGCATATGCGAGCAACACCGAGTTCCGTACAGCTGCCGGTAGAGTGACCAGCAGCCCGCTGTCGTCCAGGCTTTCCACCACTCTACGGATTACTGAGAACAAGAACTCCTCGGTACTCATCGGCCGCGCGATGTTAAGGAAAACCGGCAGGTAACGGCGCCCCGCCGTTTGGTCAACCAACTCCCGCACGCATGATCGCACCAGGGTAGTCTTCCCGGCGCCCCGGAATCCGGCTATCAGGAACGCGCCCCCGTCGGAGCGGTGAATCCGCTCCCGCAAGCTCGTGGAGAGTGCCCGATGGTGCAGGCTTGACATGATCGAATCACCGACGACTGGTCCATGCACGTACCGAAAATCGTCGTCGAGCCTCATACCGCCGGCAGAAGGCGAATGATCTGACACGCTTAGCACAGTACGCGCTCGACTACGTGGGTGGGAAGCGAGGTCCGAACGTACGGGTGATGGGAGGAGTGTCCCGATGCCGCAACTTCGCGGCCACTTCAGCCTGCCTTCTCACCGTCGGCGAGCGCTATTGGTGTCCCGCGAACAGCGGTAGCACCGTGCCCGTCCACGTCACCAGACCCCGCTCCACACGATCCGAAACGATCCGGCGTACGGACCGCGGACCGTAACAGAACGCGACACGCCACCATGATGGCGGGCACGGGCAACAGACCGGCTGGCAACGCAGCCCGCCGAGGTATGCCCGCCGTCAGGCGCAGCCAGTGATCATGATCAATTTAGTGTGACAAAAGCCAACGACACGCCCTCCTGAGAGCGCGTTTGAGATCGTCATTCCGGCTCGCCGCGTCCAGGTGCCCCCTGGCTGCGTTGTCGGCCAAACCGATACAACTCATCCGGTATCGCTTCGGCCTTCCGCCTTGCCAGGAGGCGTCTGGACGTGGCTCACCGATCGAAAGTCCGATCTCAAACACGCCCTGAG
This sequence comes from Protofrankia sp. CiP3, assembly GCF_917627345.1. Taxonomy (NCBI): domain Bacteria; kingdom Bacillati; phylum Actinomycetota; class Actinomycetes; order Frankiales; family Frankiaceae; genus Protofrankia; species Protofrankia sp. CiP3. The sequence continues at coordinate 3,316 of NZ_CAKJTM010000019.1, forward strand.
GATCAGTACATCATCCGCGGGTCAACATAATGTTTGAACTCAAGCAGGTTGTCCGCAGGGTCGCGCAGCACCACGGTCCGATGCTCTTCGACCAGCCCGGCGAAACGTACCTGTTCGCGCTGGAAGACCGGCACCTTGCGCAGTTCGATCAGGCGCAGGAGCGCGTCGAAGTCGGCACCGTCCCGGAATGTCACGCCGAAATGGCGCGGGTACAACGCCAGCTCGCCCGGTTCATAGTCGGGGCTGAGGTGGCAGACAAGCTGGTCGCCGAAGAAGTCAAGCGTGATCCGGTCGGCATAGCGGCGGGCGAGCCGGCAGCCGAGCAGATCGACGTAGAACCGCTCGGCCAGCGCCAGGTCTGTCACGGGTATGGCGAGGTGAAAGGTATCAGCGGTGTTCCGCACGGTTCGCTCCCTGTTCGCCCGCCGGCTCGAAGGCCAGCAGCGTGTCCGACCGGAGCCCGAGCCGCAGCGTCTCCAGGCCCACGATGTCGGCCGCGTGTACGTTCCCGAGATTGGCCTCCGGACCGACCCGGCGGATGAAGTGGGTCTGCAGCATCTTGGTGGGAGCCTCGAAGACAAGTCGATCCACTGGCACGTCGGAATCCAGGATGTCCTCGATCAGGCCGAACCGCAGCTGCCCGTCTGGCCGGCAGATGCCGCTGGTGCCGCTCTCGCGGGCTTCCAGAATCACCAGATGAGCGCCGGCATGCAGATCGGTCCGGATCGCCGCGATCCACCGGGACGGTGACTGGCGCTCGGAACGTTCGGCGTCCTTGAACCCGACCTCGCTCAGCACGATGAACTCGTCGGCGAGCTTGGAAACGTAACTCGCTTTCTCCTCGACGCCAAGGTCGATCGTCCCGTTCGACACCTCCACATACCGGCAGCCCTGGTCGTGGCACAGTCCCCGGAAATCGTCAAAACGGTTCTGCAGAATATGCTTTTCGAACAGGGTGCCACCGAAGAGGAAATCGATACCCAGAGCGCGCAGACAATTGATCTTGTCTGCGAGGCCGGCTGTCACGAGCGAGGTGCCCCAGCCGAACTTCACGAGGTCAATATGATCACTAAAGCTGACAAGGGCATCACAGAAGTAGCCGGTTGGCAGGCCATTGTCGATCACCGAGGTAATTCCACGGGAACGCGGTTTCGACTGGCGCGCGGGCAGCGCGAGAGCACTGATGATCATACTGCGGCCTCCTGGAGCGGTACTCGCCGATCGGGGATCCGGCAGGCGGGGCGAAATCACCACGCGCACCAAATGCCACCCCACCCTTCTCCCACCACATGAAAACGTCTTTAACGCCGCCTGTGAGCTTGCTGAAAAGATCGGATAGGCAGCGTAATCCTACCAGTCGGGTAATCATGACCTGTCGACGGATCGCTTAGTAAGCTCTCATCGAGTTCCGGGGTTTCGTTAACGTTGTTCGAGAAGGATGCGAGCGTGCCTGCTGTCCTTGGCAATCCTCGTTCGATGGATCCAGAAAAGCGGTCGTCCGCGGGCCGCCACCGCATGATCGATCTGGTGGAGGCTCGCAGCCGAGATCATCCCCATCGCGTCTTTCTCACGGATGCGGGCAGTGGCCGCAGCATGCGCTACGGTGAACTCAACACGACGATACGTGACTGGTGGTCGGAACTCGACCGCGCCGGCTGTCGGCCTGGGCAGCGGGTGGCGATCGCCGTCTCCGACCCGGTGGACTTCGCCACCGCCTACCTCGCGGCCATCACCAGCGGGCGCCACGCCGTCCCGCTGAGCCCGAGCGCTCCCCCGGCGGAGCTGCGGCGGATACTTGCCCTGGCCCGGCCCGCCGCGGTGGTCACAGACCGGGGCCTGCCCCCGGCGGCCGGCGTCCATCAGATCGCCCCGCGCCCAGCTCGGACCGGCTACCATGGTGTGGCTCCGGCGGGTGACGGTGGTGTGCTGTTGTCCACCTCAGGCACCACGGGTACCGCCAAACAGATCTTCCTGGCTGAGGCGCAGCTCAGCCACGTCGCGCACGCGGTGGCCGGCCACCACGCCCTCACCCGTGCCGACATCGGTTTCTGCCCGCTGCCTCTGTTCCACGTCAACGCCGAGGTGGTGGGGCTGCTCGCCACCCTGGTCGCGGGCGGCGCGATGGTGCTGGACACGCGCTTCCACCGGCGGGGATTCTGGCGGCGGATCGTCGAGCACAACGTGACCTGGATCAACGCCGTGCCGGCCATGGTGACGATCCTCGCCCGTGATCCGGATGCCGGGCAGGCGCGTTCGACCAGGGTGCGTTTTGTCCGGTCCGCGTCGGCTGCGTTGCCTGTCGCGGTGCTGCACGCGTTCGAGCAGGCCACCGGCATCGAGGTGCTGGAGACCTATGGCATGACCGAGGCCGCCAGCCAGATAACGGCCAATCCGCTGCGGGGAGTGCGCAAGGCCGGCTCGGTCGGGCTACCGGTCGCCACCGAGGTACGCGTGGTCGACGAGGACGGGCAGGAATGCCCCGCGGGCGTCACCGGTCACGTCCAGATCCGCGGCGCGGGAGTGATCAGAGCGTATGTGGGCGAGGCGGGCAACGAACGGATCGACGTCCACGGTTGGCTGGATACCGGCGACCTGGGGTACCTCGACACAGATCGGTACCTGTTCCTGGTCGGCCGCAGCGACGATGTGATCAACAGAGGTGGCGAGAAAATCTTCCCGCGGGAGGTCGAGGAAGTCCTCTTGGCCGATCCCCGAGTCAGCGCGGCCGTGGTTGTCGGCCGCCCCGATCCGGTCCTCGGACAGACGCCGGTGGCGCTGGTGGTACCGGCCGCCGGGGTCGACGAGAGCCTCGCCGCCGACTTGGCCGCCCGCTGTGAGTCGGCGCTGGACCGTTTCAAACGTCCTGTCACCATCGACCTCGTCGACGCGCTGCCGGTCGGGCCCACCGGCAAGGTGATGCGGCGGCTCGCCGGCAACCGCCTCGATGGGAGCCGACGGCTGCGCGACCGGCTCGGCTGTACGAACGGACTCTGATGACGACAGCGACATCCAGCCCGGTACGGGCCGCCCCCGCGCCGGACACCGTCCACCGGCCCCGAACGGCCCCAGCGGGAGCGGAAGCGGCCCCAACAGAACCAGGGGCAGGGGCAGCGGAACCAGGGCCACTGATCGGCGGTACAGCCGCCGCCAGCCGGCCGGCGCATCTTCACGACGTCGACCTGGTCCGTCTGCTGACCTTTGTCGCGGTGATCGGCGTCCACACGACGGGCGGCACGAACCCGTTCCAGAGCGTCGGCGGCAACGCGGCGCTCATGCTGCTGCACTTCACCCGTGAGGCGTTCTTCTTCCTCACCACCTTCGTGCTGTTCCACACCCATTACGGCCGGCCGCTCGCGTTGGGCCGGTTCTGGCGGCGCCGTTTCCTGCTCGTCGGGGTGCCCTATGTGGTCTGGACCGTCGCCTATGCCAGCCCGGTGCTGTTACGGCAACTTGCCGACGGTCAGATATCCGCCTCCGCACGCACTCTCGGCTACGACTTAATCACCGGTGATGCCTGGTATCACATGTACTTCCTACTGGTGACGCTGCAGGTGTACCTGCTGTACCCGCTGCTGGCGCGTCTTGTGCGCCGCACCGCCGGGTACCACTGGCAGCTACTGGCAGGAAGCGCGCTGCTCCAGATCGCGACTCTGGCGGAGGTCCACTACGGCCGGCCGTGGCCCGGGGTGGCCGGCATACTGGAACAGCACTGCCACGAGCTGTTCGCGATGTACCAGTTCTGGCTCGTCGCCGGTGCGCTGGCCGCGGTCCACGGCGATCGCTTCCGTGACAGGATGAGCCGGCACATCGTGCTCACGATGCTGAGCGCGGCGCTGGCCGCGGGCGCCGCCGAGCTCTGGTACACGATCGCACGGCACCATGGACAAGCACCATTTGACGCCGCATCGGTCTTTCAGCCCATTATGGTGCCATGGGGGATAACGAGCATCATGGCCCTGTTCGCCCTGGGCGCGATATGGGAACGCAAACGGCGGCCAGGACGTCTGGACTCGCTCATGCGCAGGGGTTCGGAGCTGTCCTTCGGCATCTATCTCGTCCATCCGGCCATCCTGCCGGGTGTGCTGGTCCTTCTTCCCCGCACGCTTCCCCCGCCGTGGTCGACCATGTCGGCGATGTCAGCGACGCTGTTCCTGTCGGCGGCGGTGGTTGCGCTCTGCCGGCCCACGCCGCTGAGCCTGGCGGTATCCGGACGGCCCCGGCGACGGCCAAGGCGCACCGACGCGAAGACCGACGCGAAGCGGCCATCGGTTCCCGCACCAACGGCATCGAGGCGACCACGTTCTCTCGCGCCCGCGATCCGATCCTCCGATCAGTAACAGCCGGCCCGGCCGGACGATGACCTTCCGGCGCAAGAAACTCCTCCTGGCCACCCTGGCAGCGATGCTGCTCTTCGTGACGCTGACAGAACTCATCGCCCGTGCGGGCCACACAGAACCGGCCACGATAACCATCTCGGCCGCGTCCAGCCAGTCGCCTTCGCCGTCACGACGTGAAACCGGCACCGTCAGAACCGCCGCCCAGACGCTGATGAACCAGAGCACAAGAACGATCACGGTAAACGGGTTGCGACGCATCTACCTGTTGCTGCGGCCGGTTCAATCCGTTGGCCGACTGCCCTTGGTAATACTTCTGCACGGCCGCGGGCTGACGCCAGCCGCGATGGTGTCGTTGAGTGGGCTCGCCCCGCTCGTGGCCGAAGGCCGCGCCATCCTTGCCGTACCCACGGGCCTCGGCCTGTCCTGGAACGCCGGCGGCGATTGTTGCGGAACGGCGGGCCGTTCACGGCCGGACGACCCGGCCTTCGTGCACAACGTGGTTGCCGCGGTGCTCCACGGAGAGCAGATCGACACGAACCGTATCTACCTGGTCGGCTACAGCAACGGTGGGAAGCTCGCCCTCCGGATGGCCTGTGAGGACCCTGCGGCGTTCGCCGGGATCGCGACCTACGGAGCGGTCCCGCTGGTGCCGTGCGCGCAGGGGGGCGCGGTGTCGGTGCTGCTCGCCGCCGGCACCGCCGACCAGGTGCTTCCCTACCAGGGAACGCGGCTGACCCGGCCACCGCTGATGTCGGTGGCCGCGGCCGTCCAGCTCTGGCATGATCGGGACGGCTGCCCGGCACGGCCGACGACGACAGGCCGAGTGGGCCCGGCCGAGATCCGGACATGGCGCGAATGCCGGAACCATACCGCGGTTGCCACCGTCATTTATCACGATCTACCGCATGCCTGGCCGGCTCAGCCGCGGGTAGCGGCCGCGGCCAGCGCCGCCACCGTCATCTGGGACTTCTTCACCGGTCTGCCGGACGTACCGGCCCCGCCAGACCCACCCGCCGCCACGGTCGCTCGCGCCACCCACGGACCAGGGTGACTGCGGCTCGACGGACATCGGGCACGTACTCAGGCCGCACGCCCTGGGACTGTGGGAGCCGGCAGGAGCAGGCCCGGACGGATCAGCGCAGGCGCCGGGCCACCTCGGTCGCCCAGTACGTCAGGATGATGTCCGCGCCCGCCCGGCGGACAGCCGTCAATGTCTCGGTGATGGCGCGCTCCCGGTCGATCCAGCCGTTCGCCGCCGCGGCCTCGACCATCGCGTACTCGCCAGACACCTGATAGGCGGCAACCGGCACGTCCACAGCGGCGGCGACCGCCGCCACGACATCGAGATAGGCCAACGCCGGCTTCACCATCACGGCGTCCGCGCCCTCGGTGAGGTCGAGGGCGACTTCGCGCAGTGCCTCACCGACCGAGCGGGCCGGGTCCTGCTGGTAGCCGGCGCGGTCCCCGAAGCGCGGCGTGCACTCGGCCGCATCGCGGAACGGGCCGTAGAAGGCCGAGGCGTACTTCGCCGAGTAGGAAAGGATCGGTATCTCCGCGTACCCGCCCGCGTCGAGTGCCAGGCGGATCGCGCCCACCTGGCCGTCCATCATCCCGCTCGGCGCGACCACCTCAGCACCCGCACGGGCCTGAGCCAGTGCGATCGAGCCGTACCGCGCCAGGGTGGCGTCGTTGTCGACGTCGCCGTTCTCGGTCAGCAGACCGCAGTGGCCGTGGTCGGTGTACTCGTCCAGGCACAGGTCCGTCATGATCACAACGTCGCCACCGACCTCCACTACAAGATCGGCAAGGGCCAGCTGCACGATGCCAGACGGATCATCCGCGGCCGAACCGCGCCCGTCCTTGTTCGCGGGGATGCCGAAGAGGATCAGCCCGCCGACGCCGGCCCGAGCCGCCTCGGACGCGGCCTTGCGCAGCGACTCCCGGGTGTGCTGCACGACACCAGGCATCGAGGCGATGGGCGTCGGGGCGTCGATGCCCTCCTTGACAAACAGCGGAAGCACGAGGTCAGCCGGATGCAGCCGCACATCGGACACCAACCGGCGCAGGGCCGCGCCGCGGCGCAGCCGGCGGGACCGGGCCAGCGGGAAGGCGACGCGATCACCAACGATATGATCAGCGGTGCCCGGCAGCCCGGTCACCGCCGGGAACCACGCCGGGCCTTGGGCAGCCGGGCGGCGAGCGGACCGACCTTACCCAGTTCCTCACGGTGCTCGGCGGCGAAGTCCGCCAGCGCCTGCACCAGCGACGGGATGGTCGCCTCCGCCGCCTGGACGTCAACCCGCAGACCCAGCTCGGACGCGGTGGCCGCGGTCTGCGGCCCGATCACCGCGATCACGGTGGTCTCGTGCGGCTTGCCGGCGATCCCGACCAGGTTGCGCACGGTCGAGGAGGACGTGAACACCACGGCATCCACCCGGCCGCCCTTGAGCGCCTCCCTGATCGGAGCCGGCGGCGGCGCGGCGCGCACCGTGCGGTAGGCCGTGACGTCGTCGACGTTCCAGCCTCGGTCCTTCAGACCCGCGACCAGCGTCTCGGTAGCGATGTCGGCCCGGGGCAGCAGCACCCGGTCGAGCGGGTCGAACACGTCGTCGTACTCGGGCCAGTCCGCCAGCAGCCCCTCACTGGACTGCTGGCCGGAAGGAACAAGATCTGGCCGGATGCCGAAGGCACGCAGCGCGTCCGCGGTCGCCTCACCGATCGCGGCCACCTTGACACCGGCAAACGCGCGGGCGTCCAGGCTGCGTTCCTCGACCTTCTCCTGTACGGCACGGACCGCGTTGACAGAGGTGAAGGCGACCCACTGGTAACGGCCGGACACCAGGCCGGTGATCGCGCGCTCCATCGGGGCGGCTGTCCGCGGTGGTTCCACCGCGATCGTCGGCACCTCCAGCGGGCTCGCGCCGTGCGAGCGCAACAGATCCGAAAGGATGGCCGCCTGCTCCTTGGTCCGCGGCACCAGAACCGTCCAGCCGAACAGCGCCCGCGACTCCCACCAGGACAGCTTGCCCCGGGCCGCGACCGCGGCCCCGATCGCCATCACGACACAGGGCGCGTTCGCGATGACGGGCGCCGCATCGGCCTCGATCCGGTCCAGCGTCGAGGAAACCGTCCGCTGGTCGGTGGTGGTGCCGTCCACCGTCACAGCGACGGGTGTGTCGCCCGGTCGGCCCTGCTCGACAAGGGCCGCCGCGACCTTGCCGACCTCGTTCGAGACCGCCGTCATCACCAGGGTGCCGGGTGCCTGCGCGAGGGAGACCCAGTCGATGCTCGCGCCGGGCGCGCCCGTGGGCCCCAGGCCCGCGCCGATCCCGCCGAGACCGAGCGACGCGCCCAGCGGTGGCGCCGTCAGGCCCGGACCTCCGAGCGCCGTTGCGCCCACGCCGGAACCACCCAGGTCGGCCAGGCCACGCCCGCCGAGGCGGCTGGCCCCGTACGTCGCCGCGCCCAACGCGATACCCGGGGTGTCCGCCGACGGGGCGATGGTCGGCTGCACCCCGCTGGCGGAGAACACTCCCGCCGTGCTCGCGAAGGTGACCGGAAGCCCGGGGGCAACCCCCGAGTAGGCGGCGACCGCGGCGCCGGTCAGGATCCCGGGCACCACCCGGAAGGGAATCTTGGCCTTGGCCAGCGCCTGCGCGTCGGCAGCACCGATCCCGGTGAGCCATGGATCCGACGCGTACAGCCGGACGACCCGTTCCCCCGCCCGGGCCCGCGCGACGACCGCGACGGTTGCCGCGTCCGCGTCCATGATTGGTTTCACCGGTGCGGAATCGCCGATACGCAGCACCTCGCCGGGAAGCTCCGCGACGATCTCGGCAGCGACATCGGGATCAACGATGACCGAATCGGCGGCGGCCAGCGTCTCCGTGGCGAGAACGGTCAGCAGGCCAGGATCGCGCGGGCCGGCTCCAACGAGAGCGACTGGGATCAGGGGCTTCTTCGTGCGGCGGGTGGCCATGATCAGAAATTTCCCATCAACGTCTGTGCTCCAGCGGACAACATCTCGTCCGCGAGGCGCTCTCCCAGCGCCTCCGGGTGGTCAGCGGGCCCGGTGACCACGCGCCGGAGAACACCGTTCCCCTCCGGCGACGCAACCACCGCCCGTAGCCGGATGGCACCGGCGGCCATTGCTCCATCGGGCGTCACCGCAACGTCGGCAAGAGCGCCGACCGGTGCGCTACAACCGGCCTCGATGGCAGCCAGATAAGCACGCTCGGCAGCGACAGCAGTGCGCGACAGTGGGTCGTCCAGCGCAAACCGTAGCAGCTCGGCGAGAGTGCCTTCACGTCGGTACAGGTCAACCCGATTGACAATGCCGTCAAGGGCGTCAGGATCACCCACGCATTCGATCGCCAGCGCACCCTGCCCAGCGGCTGGCAGCATCACATCCGCATCCAGCACCTCGGTCACCGCGTCCAGCCGGTCCAGCCGGTCCAGCCCGGCATGGGCGAGCACAACCGCGTCGACCGCTCCGTCGATCGCCTTCTTTATTCGGGTATCGACGTTACCTCGGATCGGGACGACATTCAGCCCGAGCCCGAGGGCCCGCAGCTGCGCCGCCCGCCGGGGCGAGCCGGTACCAACCCTGGTCCCGGGCCCGAACTCGGCCAGCATCCGGCCGCTCGGTGCGACGATGACATCACGGGGATCCGCGCGCGGCGGAACGGCCGCGATCACAAGTCCGTCCGGTGTCGCCGTCGGCAGATCCTTCAGCGAGTGGACAGCAAGATCAATCTTGCCGTCCACCAGCGCTTCGCGCAGCGCGCTCACGAATACGCCAGTCCCGCCGAGCTGGCTGATCGCCTCCTGGGAGCTGTCTCCAGCGGTCACGATGCGCACCAGCTCGACCTGGCGGCCCAGCCGTTCCCGCAGCCAGCTCGCCACCGTGGCGGACTGCGCGATGGCCAGCGCCGAGCCCCGCGTGCCCAGCCGCAGCACATCCCCCCGCCCATCGCCGCCCAGGACGGGCCCAGCGCCCGCTGTCCGACCCGGCCGGAGCTTCCCGCTCGTCATGGTGCCTCTCGTAGATCAGGTGCGGATACGACGGCCGGCGCTTCCCGCGGGAGGTCGAACAGCTCACGCAGTGCCTCGGCATAGGTGTCGCCCCCAGGGGAGGCGGCGAGCTGTTGCACCCGCACGGTCGGCGCATGCAACAGCTTGTCCGCCACGCGCCGCACCGTCCCCTCCACCAGCGCCCGGTCCCGGGGAGAAAGATCTGGCAGGCGGGTCTGCAGCCGGTCGAGCTCATCGCGGACGACAGCGGCGGCCTGCGCCCGAAGCGCCACGACAGTCGGCGCGACGCGATGCGCACGACATCGATCAAGATAGGCGCCGACCTCGGAGGCCACCAGCGCCCGTACCGACTCGACGTCGCTGGCAACCTGCCGCCCGTCGAGGGCGGTCCGCAGGGTGTCGAGATCGATCAGGGTGACGCCCGGAAGATCACGAACGGTCACGTCGACGTCCCGGGGAAGAGCGAGGTCCAGCAGAACCAGCGGCCGCCCTCCCCTGCGGGCCATCGACTCAGCGATCGTCTGGCGGGTCAGGATAAGCCCGGCCGCCCCTGTCGACGTGATCACCAGGTCGGCCCGGTCCAGCTCCAGCGCCACCTGCGTGAGCCCGACCAGCTCAGCCGCGTAGGCCTCGACTATTCGTCGAGCTCGTGCCGGGGTGCGGTTCGCGACCACGAGATCGGCCGCGCCTGCCCGCCGCGCCACCGCCGCAGCCAGAGATCCCACGGCCCCCGCTCCCACCAGCAGGACCCGACGGCCGGCAAGCGCGTCGATCGCGGGCATGTCGATCACGGGCACGTCGATCACGGGCAACGTGCCGGCCGGCGCCACCCGATCCGCGGCATCCAGCGACCCGGCACCCAGCGTGGGCCCGGGCGCCGACGCGCTCCCCGTCGCGCCCGCCAAGCCGGGCTGGACGGTCGCCATCGCCTGCCACCCGGCCGCGGCCATGTGTATCCCCACCGAGACGATCGATGCTCCAGCCGAACCGATCTCGGTCTCGCTGTGCGCACGCTTGCCCACGCGCAACGCCGTCTGGAACAGACCGCCGAGGGTGGCTCCGGCGCTGGCCTCAAGCTGGGCCGCCCGGAAGGCCGCGCGCACCTGCCCGAGGATCTGCGCCTCCCCCACCAGCATCGAATCGAGGCCACAGACGACCGAGAACAGGTGACTCACAGCCCGCGCCTCATGATGGACGTACAGGTGCGGAGCAAGATCCGACAGTTCTGTCCCGGTGATCCGGGTGAGCTGGTCGGACACGTCCGCGACGCCACCGTGGAAGGTCTCCACCTCGGCGTAGATCTCGGTGCGGTTACAGGTCGACAGCACCACGGCCTCGGCGATGCACGCGGCCTGGCACAGATCGCGGAGCACCTTCGGGACATCGTCATCGGTGACGGCAGCCATCTCCAGAATGGACGTCGGTGCCGTCCGGTGATTGAGCCCCACGGCAAGCAGGCTCATGCTCCGTCCCCTCCGGTGGTACCCACAAACGGGCTACCAGCGCGGGTGCGCCGCGGTGTCGGCTCGGCGGGGGTGCGGGTCATGACCGCGATCCGGGCATCGACGGGCTCGCCCTGGCCGTCGGCGCCGCTGACGGGCGCGCCCACGTCGTCCCTCACAGCAAGGCCGTCTTCTACAGCAAGGTCATCCGTTGCGCAAACGGGACGTTTCCGGGCCTCGTGAAACGAGAGAATCTGCAGTTCCACCGCAAGATCAACCTTACGCACGTCCACTCCCACCGGTACCGACAGCACGATCGGCGCGAAATTGAGGATGCTCGTGACCCCCGCGGCGACGAGACGGTCACAGACAGCCTGCGCGGCGACCGCCGGTGTGCAGATCACGCCGATGGTGACCCGATTCCCCTCAACGAGGGCCTCCAGTTCGTCGAGGGGACTCACCACAACGCCGCCGATCGATTCGCCGATCCGGCAGGGATCCACGTCAAGCAACGCGACCACGCGAAACCCCCGGGACTGGAACCCGCCGTATCCCGCAAGCGCGTGGCCGAGATTGCCGACCCCGACCAGCAGCACCGAACGGTCCTCGGTCAGGCCGAGCTCAGCGGCGATGCGGCCGAGGAGGAGAGCCACGCCGTAACCGACGCCACGCGTTCCGTACGAACCAAGATGAGACAGATCCTTACGCACCTTCGCCGAGGTCACGCCGGCCGCCGAAGCGAGCGTCTCGGACGACACCGTATGCACCCCCCGGTCGGCGAGCGAGGTAAGAACCCGCAGGTAGAGCGGAAGTCTGGCGACTGTCGCCGCTGGCACTGGCGAGCGAGCACGGACGGCCGACACTGCCCGGCGAAGCTCAGTCATGTACGACTCCCGCACCGCTTGAGGCGCCCGGCTGCCGGCGACGCCTGCCGTCCGCCCCTCGCGGTGCTTCACGGTCGAACGACGCCGGTAGACGACTGTCCGGGTGAGTTTACGACTTCGTGAAGGCGTTCACGAAGTTGATGTGATCTTGTGCTCAGCCAGCCGGTGACCCGCCACCGGGCCCGGGGCCCGCACATCGCCGACGGCTATGCGCGGGAAGGCCATCCCCAGCGACCGCCGGTCAACGCACGCCGAAGACGCGGCTCCTCGACCCGCCAATACCCGTGCTCCCGGCCATCCACAAGAATCACCGGCACCCGGTCACCGTAAGCATCGAGCAGATCGGCCCGCGTATCGACACCGACCTCCTGCCAGCCGACCCCGACATCATCGGCCACCCGAGCGACCGCGATTCGCGCGTCCTCACAGAGATGGCACCCGGCCCGGGTCACCAGGGTGACCCGGACGCTTCCCCGCTGACCGCTCACGGCAGGGCACCAGCTCGGGCCGCGCCGGCCCATAACGCCACTCCGGCTGTCAGGTCCCGGGCTGTCAGGCCCCGCCCCAGCAAGGCTGATCTTTCCAAATAACACGGCCTAATCACAAAGGCACTTCCTCGTGACGCATGGGACAACCACACATCTTCACCTTGCCATGCACGCCTGGTACCGGATCGTTAGCTAGACTCGGCTGTCCAGGGTCCCTGATGGTCGTCGCCGGAGGCGCGAGAAAACCATGATCGCGCCTTTTCCGGCCAGGCCGCCCCGATGCGACGGGCGTCCGGATGATCCCGGGCCTGAACGGGTCACGCTCTACCTCGCTCAGCCTCGTTACCTCACTCAGCCTCGTTGATCGTTCGGAGCCAGTATGCCCGCCGCCCTGTCCCAGGCATACCGGGGACGTGGACGGCCACAAGCCCCGCCGCGGTTCATGCGCGGATCCCCGCCATGAACCGGTCCTGGTCGTGCCCTGCGCCCGGCCCCATCGGCCTGGCCGCGCTGCGTGCCGAGATCTCGTCGATGGCGAACACCCCGCACGCGGCCATGCTGGGCGGGCCGCTACGGGCCAGCTCAGCCGCGGGGGGACCGGCCAGCCCGTCCGGCATCCGGCCGGCATCCCCGGATCACCATGGCGGGCACCATGCCCCCGAGCTGGCCGATCCACCGCCATCCCAGCATGCCCCGCGGCCAGAAACGGACATCACCGATCTCGTGCGCCGCGCGCAGGAGGGGGACAACGAGGCTTTCGGCCGGCTGTATGACTCCTACCTGGAGCTGGTCTTCCGCTATGTGTTCTACCGGGTCGGCAGCCGGGCGATGGCCGAGGACATCGTCAGCGAGACGTTTCTGCGCGCGCTGCGCGGCATCAGGACCTTCACCTGGCAGGGCCACGACATCGGCGCCTGGTTCATCACAATCGCCCGGAACCTGATAATTGATCACAAAAAGTCACGCCGGGCCCGCATGGAGTTCCCCACCGATGACATCCTGGCAGCCGCGGACACACAGCTCGTCTCCGGGCCGGAGGAGTCGGTCCTCGCCGGCGTCACGAACAGGGAGCTGATCGACGCCGTCCAGGCCCTCAACCCCGAGCAGCGGGAATGCGTCGTGCTGCGCTTCCTGGAGGGGCTCTCCGTACGGGAGACCGCATTGGCGATGAGCAAGAACGAAGGCGCGATCAAGGCGCTTCAATACCGGGCTGTCCGATCCCTGGCCCGCTATTTCGCGGCGGATACCACCCCGTAGGCCCGGCCCCGCCGGATCGGTTTCGTCAAGCATCCGACAGCCGGCGGGAACGCCCAATCCACCAAGGCCGCTGTCCCATCCCGATCGAATACTCGGGGCCTACAGGGATATAAGAGCGACTGG
>NZ_CAKJTM010000019.1:17151-31153 GCF_917627345.1 Protofrankia sp. CiP3
GATCCACACCCCTCTTGCTGGGCGCTCCAACACAACGCCAGCCCACTGCCCTCGACACCGTCACTGACGCCACGGGACGGATCGTCGGCGGCGTCGATGTCGTCCAACAACTGCTGGGAACCTGGCGACGGCCGGCGCCGAGTACCGCCGCACAGCCGCACCGCACCGTACGCTTCCCAGGTCGCAGTGACAGCGTGGCCCTTCCGTGGGCCGTGGACGTCCAGGAGATCACGATGCGGTTTCGATCACGCCCGGTACGGACAGCTGACGACCGCGCCCGCAGAGCCGATGCCGAAGCGGCCGCGACCGCGGCGCTCAAGGCGGCCGCCGAGTCCGCGGCCAAGGCGCCACCCGACCCGACCGCGGCTGCCTTCTTCGATGTGGACAACACCATGATGATGGGAGCGTCCATCTTCTACTTCGCCCGCGGGCTTGCCGCGCGCGACTTCTTCCAGTCCCGGGAGCTGCTGAAGTTCGGCTGGCAGCACGTGACCTACCGGGTCCGAGGGCTGGAGAACACCGATGGGATGCGGGACGTCAAGGAGACCGCGCTCGCCTTCGTCGCCGGCCGCGAAGTCGCCGAGATCGTCCGCTTCGGCGAAGAGATCTACGACGAGCGGATGGCGGAACGCATCTACTCCGGTACTCGCGCGCTGGCCGAGCAGCACCTCGACGCAGGCCAACGCGTGTGGCTCGTCACCGCCACACCGGTCGAGCTGGCGGCTGTCATCGCCAGGCGGCTCGGCCTCACCGGCGCGCTCGGAACGGTCAGCCAGGTCGCGGCCGGGCGTTATACCGGCCATCTCGTCGGTGATCCACTACACGGGCCGGCCAAGGCAGCCGCGGTGCAGGCCCTCGCCGAACGCGAGCAGCTGGATCTGTCCCGATGCTGGGCGTATTCGGACTCCATCAACGATCTGCCCATGCTGTCGCTGGTCGGCCATCCCGTGGCAATCAACCCAGACCCTGACCTGAAGGCCGTCGCCCGCGAACGCGACTGGCCGATCAAGGATTTTCGTACCGCGCGCAAGGCCGCCCGTATCGGAGTGCCCACAGCGGCCGGTATGGGGGCGCTGGCCGGAAGTGTCGCGGCCGGCATGGCGCTGCGCCGCCGATACAGCGACGCGGCCGGCTGACCCTGGCCGCGGGCACTCCCGCCGCCTGTCACCGTCCGTCACCTGTCGCCGTACTGACCGATACCACAGCCACAACCGGCAGCGTCGTCAGCGGCGACCGCTCGGCATACCGGGATCTCTCGGCGTACCGAGCCGGGTGGCCCGCGGCGGGCTGGGCGGCGTGCCACGGGTCACAACAACGATGGTCACAACCGAGGCCAGCTCGAGCGCGGCCAGCCAGCTCGCCAGAAAAACATCATCGACCGCGGCCAGCAGGCCAACCACGGCGGTTACTGACAGCAGGTAAACGAATACGAAACAGCGGGCCACCCACGTCCGCCTGGATCCCCTGAAACGTCCGGTCGCCTGGGAAAAACCATGAGCGTGAGGTCGGTCCGCAGTCGTCATGTGTCAGAAGAATACCGATCGACGCTGCATCAGGAGTCCGTAGAGAGAATGTTGGATCGTCTCCCGGATACGATCGGTGAGTTCGAACACCAACATCGGGTCCTCGGCCGCCGCCGGGGTCAGCGATTCGGTGTCCACGGGCTCACCGAACTCGATGAGCCATTTCGACGGAAGAGGCAGCAGCCCGAACAGCCCGAACCAGGGAAAAGTAGGGGTGATCGGCAGGTAGGGCAGCCCGAGCAGCCGGGCCAGCATCCGGAGATTCCCAATCATGGGATAAATTTCCTCGGCTCCGACGATGGTGCAGGGAATAATGGGGACCCCGGCTCGCAAAGCGGCCGAGACAAATCCCCCACGACCGAAGCGCTGGAGCTTGTACCGCTCGCTGAACGGTTTCCCGATTCCCTTGAAGCCTTCCGGCCACACCCCGACCAGGTGGCCGCCCGCAAGCAGCCGCTCCGCGTCCGGCTGGCAGGCGAGGGTGTTACCCGTCTTGCGTGCGACCGGCGCGAGAAACGGGACGGCGAACACCAGATCCGCGGCGAGCATCCGCAGGTGTCGATGGGCCGGATGATGGTCCATGATTGCCAGCGCGGTCATCATCGCGTCCAGCGGCACCGTACCCGAATGGTTGGCCACGATGAGCGCGCCACCGGTGTCCGGAACGTTCTCCAGCCCCCGGGTCTCGACCCGGAAGTAGTTCTGGTAGATCGGCCGGAGCAACGGCGCGATGACGTTCTCGGTAAGATCCTCGTCGAAACCGTGCTCGTCGACCACGTAGTCGCCGGTGATCCGTCGCCGCAAAAACGCGAGGAAACCCGCGAGAGCCTGCTCGAGACTGCCCGCATCGGCCAACGGTTCGGCGGGCAGCATCGATGCGGGTGCCATACCCAAGTCTCCCGCCGGATCGCTCTCGCCGCCCGCGGCCGCCTCCCGCGGCGCGGCCGTCAGCTCCTCACCACCGTCCCGAGCGCTGTGCGCGGACCCGTTCCGACCGGGCGTGACGCGATCATCACCAACCGGGTCCGTCTTGGCCCGGTTCGTCTTGGCCCGGCCTGTCTCGGCCGGGTTCGCGTCCGCGTTCGCCCGGCCAGATGCGGCGGGACGACCCGCGTCCGGATCCGGGTGGGGACTGCCGGCCGCGGTCATGTGCTCGGTCGGCGGCACGTCGGCAATCGGCTCGTCCTCGACCGGGACCGTCTCGCCGCCCCGGTCAACGCCCGACGGGCCCGGCGGCCGGGAACGCCGCTGCGCGGCGGTCCCCGTCCTGGCACGCCCGTCCTTACTCCCAAGCTGGATGATCCGCGCTTCACTCACACCAGTGACCACCTTTTCACCAGACCTGCCCCGCACCCGCGGGCTGCCAGGGTTCCTCAGCCGTTGAGATGCGCCTGCCGAGCCAGACCGAAAAAACATGACCATGCGACCGTCGCCCACCACGGGCCCTGGCGGCCACCGTCCCCGGCGGCCGACGTCGCCCGCCGCACGGCTACCGCAGCGGGCGGCTCCGGGTCACGACGTCCCGACAAGCCTGCGTCGCGCCAGTACGCCCAACAAGCCGCGTTCGACCCGGATAACAGTCTCACGGTCGATCGCGAAACGCATCGGGCGATCTCGTACAAAGTCGTCGAATGTCTCCAGCGTCGTGAATCTCGGGACATAGCCGAATACCTGCTTCAAACGGGTCGTGTCGACAGCACGGCCGTGCGCGAGGAAGCCGAGCTGCTCCGCGGAGAAGTCCAGCAGCCGGGACCGGCGGACCAGGTTTCCCAGCGTCACCACGGCGGGTGACGGCACCGGCAGCGGCGCCCGCCCCGCGCGCCGTACCGCTTGGGACAGCAGGAGGACGCCGTCCCCCGCCACGTTGAACGTGCCGGGATGATCCTCGATCGCGGCCCTCGTCAGCACACCGAGCGCGTCCTCACTGTGCAACAGCTGCAGGCGCGGGTCAAACCCGAGCACCGTCGGGACAACCGGCAGCTCGAGATAACGGGTCAACGGGCTGTCAATTCCGGGGCCGACGATGTTCGTGAAACGCAGCACGCTGACAGTGACATCCGGCCGGCGCCGGCTGAAACCTCGGACGTATCCCTCCACCTCGAAGGCGTCCTTGCTATAACCACCGCGGGGAAGAGCACGCGGTTCCATTTCTTCCGTGAACAAAGCCGGATCCCGGGGCGACGATCCGTAAATTGTGGTAGTGGACTTGACGATCACCTTTGTAACGCTCGGCGCCTTCTGGCAGGCCGCAAGCAGCTGCATGGTGCCGATGACGTTGATTTCCTTCATCGCGCTCCGGCCCCCGGCACCGAGCGGAGTCGCGATGACATTCAGATGAAGCACGGTGTCGACCGCGGCGGCGCCGATGACCTTCGCGATCAATGGATTGCGGATGTCCGCGCGGACAAACTGCGTACACCCGAGATCGCCATGCGGGGGTATGGTATCCACCCCGATCACATTCTCGATCTCCGGATCAGCCGCAAAGACACTCGCAACCTGCGCGCCGAGGGGTCGGGAAACACCGGTGACAAGCACGCAACGCGGTCGCATTCTGGTCGCCCCCTGCCCGGTCCCGACGTCATGTTACGCCCTGCGGTTGTCCATACGGCAACGCGCCGTGGTCCGTGGCGTGGCGTCCCATTAGCCGACGTTAGCCCGCGTTAGCGGACGCAATGTGACCTGACACCACGTCCAGTCGGCCCCGAACACCGCCAATCGATCACCGGGTGAAATCAGATATAAGCAGAACGCGAGAGTGGCTCCGCGGACGCCACCGATCGTGAACGCGGTTCGCGAGGGCCATGAGCGATCACAATCGCGGCGCGGCGACGCACGCGCAAAACATCCACCGCCCGCCCGCAGTTAACAGCGATCATAACGCGGCGTAGTGAATCCTCGCAGACCGCAATATGACCGACCGCAACCTCACCATAGGTATGGGTGAATCGCAGCGTCAGGGTACGTCCCGCTATGCGCACCTCAACCGGATCGCCGAGGATGATGCCCGCAGCCTCGAGATCCGTGCGAGTGATGTTCAGAGCGAGGTTGCCGAAATGATCGATGTCGACGACCTCGCCATGGATGTGGTCCTCATCCACCGAACAGGCGCGTGGCCGCAGCTGGACCACGCCGGCGGGATCCAGCCCCGGCCCCACGTCCTCCAGCGGCAGCCCGACCGCCAGCCGCGCGGCGACCGGGGCGTAGACGTCCCGGCCGCGGAACACCGCGGTCGGCATCGGCAGCCACAGCTCCCGGTTGGCGATCTCGTGAACCTCGGCAACACCGCCCAGCATCTCCCAGGCGAGCGAAGCCAGCCCGTTGTCAGGCGCGACAATGATCGACCCGTCCGCGGTGCGCACTGCTATCCCGCGGACGTACCGGCCGTCGGTACCGAGTGGTTCGACCAGGGCGAGGTGTATCCCCCTGGGCAGGTAGCCGACGGCCCCCGCCAGCATGACCGCACCGTGCTCGACATCCTGCGGGAGTACCGCGTGAGAAATATCGATCACCCGCGCATCCGGGGCGTGCCTGGCGATCACCCCGTGACACACACCCACACAGGCGTCGTCCAGCCCGTAATCCGACAGAAAACTGATCCACAAACCCGCCATACGATCCCCTGTGCCGAGGCTGGCTCCGTTGCCACCCGTCACATGTGAGCTTCCCACAAGACCTGGCAGCCGGCAGTCGAGGACCTACCGCCGAAACCGGACCGTTACACAGCACTCCGCCCGAACCGCCGGAATTCAACGTGTCAGTTTTCCGTCCCGGGCATGCGGAACAGCGCGGCAGCCAGGAGAAGAAATTGCGTACCGCAAAGTAGCAGCGCGACTACTTTTTGTTACGACGCTGAACGCGCGTGCGCTTCAGGAGCTTACGGTGCTTCTTCTTGGCCATACGCTTACGACGCTTCTTGATAACCGAACCCACGAACCCGACCGATCTGTTTGAGGAAAGCCGAACGAACTGTCGGCTGAGCCTACCCGCTCCCAGACCCGTGCCGGCTGCGTCGCCCCCGGAGTGGCTCGGGTCCCGGGGCCTCCGATGGAGCGCCGGGGACCCACAACCGCACCCCCATCAGGCGCTGGGCACCCGCCGGACCCAGCCATCCCGGACCACCGGAGCCATCCCGGACCACCGGAGCCGGCTGGCACGACGTACGCGGATCAGCGAGCCGTGTGCCCCAGCCCCGCGACGCCGCGTCCCCTTTGCCGGGCGCTCCTAACCGGAGGCGAGCGCGCAGGACCGGTCCCGGGCCGCCTCGATCGCGGCCAGCAACGCGGCTCTGACCCCGTGCTTCTCCAGCTCCCGGATAGCATTGATCGTTGTCCCGCCCGGGGAGGTCACAGCCTCCCGTAACATCACCGGATGCTCGCCGGAATCGCGCAGCATCACAGCGGCCCCCACCGCGGTCTGCACCAGCAGCTGAGCCGCGACCGCCCGCGGGATACCCAGCAGGATTCCCGCATCGATCATCGATTCGACGAGGTAGAAGAAGTAGGCCGGGCCACTGCCGGACAACGCCGTCACCGCGTCCTGCTGTGCCTCGGGCACGCGGACGACCTTCCCGACCGGCGCCAGCAGATCCTCGGTGCGCCGCAGGTGCTCCTCGCCGGCATGGGCGCCCGCCGAGATCACCGACATCGCCTCGTCCACGAGGACCGGCGTGTTCGTCATCACCCGCACAACCGGTGTCCCCACGGCGAGCCGCTGCTCCAGGTAGGCGGTGGTGATACCAGCCGCCACCGAGACAACCAGGTGCTCTGGGGTGACAACGGCCGCGATCTCATCGACCAGAGCGGTCATGTCCTGCGGCTTGACCGTGAGTATCAGCACGCTCGCCCGAGCGGCCACGATCGGATTCGACAACGCCTCGACCCCGTGGCGGGCGGACAGCTCCTCGGCGCGCTCGGAGCGGCGCGCGGTCACAAAAAGATCATCTGGATCATGACCAGAACGGAGCATACCGGACAACAGCGCCTCGCCCAGCTTGCCGGCACCGAGAATCGCGACCGTCATGAACATCCCTCCACTGGAACCGACCGCACGGCGCCGCTCCTATCGGGATGACCGCAGCGCCCGCAGGAAGAACAGCAGATTGGCCGGGCGCTCGGCAAGCCGCCGCATCAGGTAGGAGTACCACTCCCGCCCACACGGTACGTAGACCCGGACCACCTCACCCGCTCCGGCGAGGCGTCGCTGCTCGCCCGGCCGGACACCGAAGAGCATTTGATATTCGAACGACCGGGGGCGGGGGCCACCCGGATCCGGCTGTACCAGGTCGGCCGTGCCCCCAGCAACAGCCCCGGCGAGTCGGCCGGCCAGCTCGACCAACGCAGGATCATGGGTGGCGACCATGGGGTAGCCCCGCCCAGCCATCAGGATCGCCAGACACCGCGCGTAGGAGGCGGCCACCTCGGTCTGGCGGGTGAAGGCCACCGACGACGGCTCGGCATACGCGCCCTTGCACAGGCGGACCCGGCCACCGGCGACAGCAAGATCATGACAGTCCGCCTCGGTGCGGCGCAGGTACGCCTGGACGACGCTGCCTGTCTCGTCGAACTCCCGGCGCAGCTCGGCCACTGTGGTCAGGATTGCGTCGGTTGTGGTGTGGTCCTCCATGTCCACGGTGACGCAGGTGCCCGCGTCCCGAGCTGCCTGGCACACCCCGAACGCGAGCTCGCGGGCGAGCGGCGCGTCGAACGCCTGGCCAAACGAAGAGAGTTTGAGCGACACCTCCGTGGCCGGGGTGAGGCCCGCGTCGGCAAGCGCACGCAACAGGTCACGATAGGTCACGGCGGACTCGTACGCCCGCTGCCGGTCGATCGCGTCCTCACCGAGAACATCCAGGGACACCCGCAGACCGGCTTCACACAGCCGGCCCGCGACACCGACCCCCGCGGAAACGTCCTCGCCCGCGACGAAGCGGTTGACCACGCCGTGGGTGACCGGGCTCGTCGACACGAACCGCCGGACCCGATGATCGCTCGATGCGGCCAGCACCGCTGTTCGCAACATCGCGGTACGCAACACCCTTCCAGCCTCCCCCAGCAGGCCGTGGCCAGACCGCTGACGCGCGGCAGAAGCCCGGGAAGGGATGCTTCCCGCTCGCGGCAACCTGCCCTCGTCCGGTCCGCTGTCAGGCGAGGCGGGCGACGACCAGCACCGTGCGGAACGGCTCAGTGATCATACCGTCCGGGAACGCCTCCAGCAGCGACTTCCGCTCAGCGGCCAGAAAGTCCTCCAGGCGATCCCCGATCGCCTGGACGTAGGACTTCGAGCGGAGCCACAGCTCATACGCGTCCAGCGCAAGCGTCCGGCTCCACCGGTCAGACACCGTCACGACTTCGGCGAACAGACCCGTCCACCGCAGTTCATCCGCCCACGGGCGGAGCCGGTAATCCCGCTGGTAGCCCGGGCTCATCGCCTCCAACCGCCGCTGCTGGCGTTCGTACCAGCGAAGATCCGCACCGTCGACGTCATTCCACCAGACGGCGAGCGCACCGCCGGGTCGCAGCACCCGGGCGGCCTCGGCCGCGGCCACCGGCACCCGGACCCAATGCCATGCCTGCGCATAGCAGACGAGGTCCGCCACAGTGCCGGTGAACGGAAGAGCCTCACCATCAGCGCGTACCGCGCCCAGCCCGGACGTGCGTTCGCGCAGGCGGCCGAGCATCACCGCGCTGTGGTCCACCGGGATCACCCGAGCGCCATGGGCCAGCAGCTGACGGGTCGCGATGCCGGTTCCCGCGCCGACCTCTACGATGTCGGCACCCGCGAGCTCACGCCCGGCCAGCCACTCCAGATCCGCGAACAACCGATCCGGATAGGACGGCCGCGCGGCGTCATAGGCGTCCACCAACGGATCGAACAGCGACCTGGTGCCCACCAGAGCATCGTGTCATCATCGCGGAACGCCGTGAAGGACATCCGCGTCCGTCGGTCGATCGCCGGTCGATCGCGGCGGGCCCCGCTGCTCGCGGAGCTGGATCAGCGCTCGATCAACGCGGCCGGCTGCTCGCCGTCGCGGGCGCGGCGGCGAGATTGAGCCGGGTGAACGCCAGCGCCTCGGCGAGATCGGCCTCCCGCTGAGCCCGGGACTCCGCTCGCCTCGTATTGATCTCTACGACTACGGTGCCGTCGAATCCCCGCGCCGCCAGCCTCTCCAACAGGTCAGCGCAAGGCTGGTTGCCGCGTCCGGGCACGAGGTGCTCGTCCTTGGCCAGTCCGCTGCCGTCGGCCATGTGGACGTGAACGAGTCGTTCGCCCAGCTCGTCCGCCATGGCCAATGCGTCGGAACGCGAAACGCTGGTATGCGACAGGTCCAGGGTGACATGCCGGTAGTCATCACCCAGCGGCGACCAGTCCGGCGCGTACGCGGAAATCTCCCGCCCGCGCGCGCGCAGCGGAAACATGTTCTCGACCGCGAAGCGGACGGCTGTCTCGTCCGCCATCCTTTCGATGCCCTCGACAAAATCGCGAGCGTAGTCACGCTGCCAGCGAAACGGCGGGTGGACGACGATGGTCGGCGCCCGCAGTGTCTCGGCGACCGAACGGGCCCGCTGTAGCTTCGCCCAGGGCTCAGCTCCCCATACGCGCTGGGTCAGCAACAGGCATGGGGAATGAACAGCGAGAATCGGAATACCGTGGTAATCGACAAGCCGCCGCAGAGCCTCCGGATCCTGGCTTACCGGGTCCGTCCACACCATGATTTCGACACCGTCGTAGCCGAGCCGCGCGGCCATCTCGAAGGCGGCCGCCGTCGATTCGGGGTACGTCGACGCGGTCGACAGCGCAATCTTCGCCGAAGGCACCCTGGCGGTGATCCGGTCAGCGCGGCGGGGAGCAATCACGGTCGGGTATGCGGTGCCACGGGAAGATACGGCGAAACCTCGCGCCGGTCCTTGTGGGCGCCGCATACCGCCGCCCGCGGCCTCGGCGCCCCCGAGCCGCGGCGCTGGGGTTGACGCCTCGGGCATCCTTCCAGAGTAGGGTGTGCCCGCTCGATCTTCACTGCCACCTCACGTGCCGTCATCGGGTCTCCGGGACCCCCGCGGGGATCCACCAAACCCCCGCGGCGGCTCACCACCGTCCGAGAAATGAACATCCGGACACCATTGCGGTACTCGGCCCCACGTGCCCAGGCAGCACGCGCGGATCCGGGCCGCCGGCCGTCAGCATCCGCCCTCAGCACCGGCTCTCGGGTCAGGCGGACGTCAACCAGTCCAGCCTACGCAGAATGACGCCCTCACGAAGCGCCCACGGACAGATCTCCACCTCGCTCAGGTTGAGCAGGTCGAGGGCTTCGGCGGCCACCACGGACCCCGCGACGAGCTGGTTTGCGCGATCAGCTGACACCCCCGGCAGGCCACAGCGTTCAGCCGCGGACATCTTGCACAGGCGGGCGGATATCTCCCGCAGCGTGTCCTGACGCAGGACCCTGCGCACGTACGGGCCGCGGCTGTACGGCTCGGCACCGCCGATACGAGCCAGCGACCGGAAGGTCTTCGACGTCGCCACCGCCCGGGTGGGCTCGCCGACCACATACAGGTTCGAGACCACCGGCGCAATATGTGCTCGGACGTACCGACGCAACGCCGCGACCTCCGAGCGCTTGGGCGGGTCGTTGGCCAACCAGTCACGGGTGAGCCGGCTCGCCCCCAACGGCAGGGATGACACCACGTCGGGATCCTCGTGCATCCCGGCCGCGATCTCCAGTGAGCCACCGCCGATGTCGAGCGCGAGCAGCCGCCCGGCGCTCCAGCCGAACCAGCGCCGCACCGCCAGGAAGGTCAGGCGTGCCTCATCCGGGCCGGGCAGGACCGCGAGCGCGATACCGCTGGCCGTCCGCAGCCTGGCCAGGACCTCCTCGCTGTTGGTGGCGTCACGCAGGGCCGACGTGGCGAACGCCACAAGGTCGTCCACGCCGAGGTCGTCGGCACGGCCACGCATCTGGATGATGCATTCCGTCAGGGTCCGCTCGCCCTCGGCGGACAGCACGCCGCCGTCATCGAGGAGCTCGACCAACCGCAGCGGAACCTTCACGCTGGCCGCCGGCAGCGGCTGGCCACCGACATGGGCGTCGACCACCAGCAGATGCACGGTGTTCGACCCGATATCGATCACGCCGAGGCGCATCCGGCCGGCCGACACGCGCTGCACGGACACCTGACCGTCAGCCTGGCTCAGCCCTGCTGGCCGGGCTCCGTCCGCTGTCAGCGCATCCCGGGCAGTGGCTTGCCGACTCACCGCGTCCGGATCAGCCGCCGGCTGATCACCGATGGCTGGCCTCACCGACACAGCACACATCCACCCGCTGTGACAACCAACCGTCCGCGCTGTGCTGGCCGCAACAGCTTCACCACGCTCGCATCCACTCCTGGTCAGTCGTCTGGCCACCGCACGCCACACCGAAGATCTTGAACGTGCCCCGCCCCAACCAAGATACGGCAATGATCAGGGCTCGAACTTGTAACCCAGGCCTCGGACGGTCACCAGATGGCGCGGGCTGCCCGGCTCATCTTCGATCTTCGTACGCAGCCGCTTGACGTGGACGTCAAGGGTCTTGGTGTCCCCGACGTAGTCCGACCCCCAGACACGGTCGATCAGCTGGCCGCGGGTGAGCACCCGGCCCGCGTTGCGCAGGAACATCTCCAACAGCTCGAACTCCTTCAGCGGCAGCGGGACGGCGGTGCCGTCGACAGTGACCACATGGCGTTCGACGTCCATCCGGACCGGGCCGGCCTCCAGCGTGGCGGTGACGCGCTCCTCGGCCTCGCCGCGGCGGCGCAGCACCGCGCGGATACGGGCGACCAGCTCACGGGCGGAGAACGGTTTGGTGACGTAGTCGTCGGCCCCCAGTTCCAGGCCGACAACCTTGTCGATCTCGCTGTCGCGAGCCGTGAGCATGATCACAGGCACCGCCGACTGCTGACGCAGCGCCCGGCAGACCTCGGTTCCGGACAGCCCGGGCAACATCAGGTCCAGCAGGACGAGATCAGCGCCGTGCCGCTCGAACTCGGCCAGCGCGGCCGGCCCGTCCGTGGCGACCGCGACCTCGAACCCCTCCCGTTCAAGCATGAACGACAACGCGTCCGAGAACGACTCCTCGTCTTCCACGACCAGAAGGCGGGTCACCCTTCACGCTCCTTTGTCATCACTGTCGTTGCCACGCTCAACATCGGCATCAGCATCGACGTCAGCCCGCAACAGAGGCAATCTGATCGTGAAGGTCGAGCCGGCGCCTTCGGAACTCCACACACTGACGTTTCCCCCATGGTTCGTCGCGACGTGCTTGACGATCGCAAGCCCGAGCCCTGTGCCACCCGTCTGGCGGGAACGCGCCGGGTCGGCACGGTAGAAGCGTTCGAACACCCGCTCCAGGTCCCGCTCGGCGATACCGATGCCCTCGTCGGCGACGGACAGCTCAACCGTGTCGCCCGCCCGGCGGACCCCGACGACCACCCGGGTGCCCGTCGGCGAGTAGCTGACGGCGTTGTCGAGCAGATTCGCCAACGCGGTCGCGAGCTGGCCCTCGTCGCCGCTGACAGCGAAATCGCTGTCGCCGATCACGGCAACAGTGATCTCACGGGCCGAAGCCGTCAGCCGGGTGCGGTCCAACGCCTCGGCCAGCACCGCCGACACCCGCACCGGTCGCGGGTCGGGCGTCGGATCCGCACCCTGCAGACGGGAAAGATCGATAATCTCCTGGACGAGCCGCGCGAGCCGGGAGGACTCACGCGTCATCCGGGAGGCGAAACGCCGGACCGCGACCGGGTCGTCACTGGCGACGGCGACGGCTTCGGCGAGCACATGCAGTGCGCCGACCGGGGTCTTGAGCTCATGGCTGACATTGGCCACGAAGTCCCGGCGGACCGCCTCCACCCGGCGCGCCTCGGTGACGTCGTCAAGGATCACAGCCACATGGCCGTCCGAGCCGAGCCGCAGGGTGCGGGCCCGCACGGCGAACGCCTCCTGATCAGGACGCGGGCGGGTCAACGGCGGCTCCGGGCGCGGCGGCAGACCGAGCTGCCGGTCGCGGCCGACGCCGTCCGCGCGGGTCTGTCCGGCCAGGTCACCCAGCTCGTCGAGAACCAGACGGCCAGCGTCGATCACGCCCATCGTCTGGGCAGCCGGGTTGGCGAGCACCACGACGTCATCCGCGTCCAACACGACCAGCCCGGATGGCAGCCCGTCGACGAGCCGCCCGATGAGCCGTGACGGCAGTGTTGGCTGCGCGGCCGGCGCGTCGGGCGGGGCCGCGTCAGGCAGGGCCGCGGGCCGCTCCGGAGCGGGGCGCGCCGCCGGGCCGGATGAATTCGGGCGAAGCGCAAACCCAGGTCTTCGCTCACCCACACCGTCACCCACGGGCCGAATCGTAGGTGCCCAGCCGTAGCCTGCGCGTGCATCAAGCCAACCAGAGCCGATCGTCGCCAGGAGTTCATCCGCCTCATGCGATTCGTTCACCAAGGGGCGAGCGCCGCGGACCATCGTTTGATCACGGTAGGGTGGCGCAACGGTCGGGACCATGCGTTGTCCGGGAAGCCACCGCCGCCTCGCGCTACCTCACGGCATGTTCGAGGCCGCGGGCGGTGGCAGCCTTCCGGACCGCCGATGTCGACCCGTGGCGCCGGGGACGGCGGGTATGTGGTAATTACCACAAAACCCGTCTCCACTGTGATCAAATGGGCCGACAACCGCCGCGAACCCGAAGGAGCCGTCCGTGCGGGACGCCTTCCACGACGATCTCGAGAGCATCAACTCGTCACTCGTCGAGATGACCAACCTGGTTGCCTCCGCGATGGCACGAGCCACAACGGCACTTCTCGACGCTGATCTCCAGCTTGCCGAGGGCGTGATCACCGCCGACGAAACCGTAGATCTTCTCCGTAACGAGATCGAGGAAAGATCCTTCGAAATAATGGCACGGCAACAGCCAGTTGCCACCGATCTAAGAATCATGGTCACGACGCTGCGGATCGTCGCTGACCTCGAGCGCATGGGCGATCTTGCGCTGCACGTGGCCAAGGTGGCCCGACGGCGCTATCCCGGGCGCGCCATCCCGCCGGAGCTGCACTCGACCATCCTGGAGATGGGTCAGGTGGCGCAGCGGATCGTGGCCAAGGCAGGGTCGGTCATCGCAAGCCACGATGCCGCTCTCGCCAAGGAGCTGGAGAGCGACGACGACTCAATGGACGCCCTGCATCGCAAGCTCTTCCACGTGCTGCTGGAAACCGAATGGACCTACGGCATGGAAGCGGCGATCGACATCACCCTGTGTGGCCGCTTTTACGAACGCTACGCCGACCATGCGGTATCGGTCGCCCACCGAGTGATCTATCTGGTGACCGGCCACAAGCCCTGACGCCCCTTGGGCGGGCTGCCAGGCGCGGGAACGCGCCCGGCAGCTGTACCGTCCTGTTGCTTCTGGGCGGCTGTGGCCACAGGAGACGCGGCGTCGCGTCCCTATTGCCGGT
>NZ_CAKJTM010000019.1:31719-91509 GCF_917627345.1 Protofrankia sp. CiP3
CGCTCTTATTGCCGGGCGCTCTTGCCCTGTGCGGCCACGGCGGCGGCGGCCGTCGCCGCGGCCGCCGGGTCGAGATACGCCGAACTCACGACCCGTAGATCGTTGTCCAGTTCGTAGCGCAACGGAATGCCGGTGGGGATGTTCATGCCGGCGATGTCGGCGTCGCTGATCGCGTCCAAGTGCTTGACCAGCGCACGCAGGGAGTTGCCGTGGGCCGCGACCAGCACGGTCTGCCCAGCCCGCAGATCAGGCACGATGGCGTCGTACCAGTAAGGCAGCATCCGCACAACGACGTCACGCAGGCACTCGGTTGTCGGTATCGCGTCCGGCGGCAGGCCCGCGTACCGCTCATCCACTCCGCTGGCCTGGTCAGGCCCGATCGGTGGTGGTGGCGTGTCGTAGGAACGGCGCCAGAGCATGAACTGCTCCTCGCCGTACTTCTCGAGCGTCTCAGCCTTGTTGAGACCTTGCAGGCCCCCGTAATGGCGCTCATTGAGACGCCATGAACGACGGACCGGGATCCAGGTGCGCCCGGCGGCATCCAAGGCGATCCAGGCGGTACGGATCGCGCGTACCAGCAGCGAGGTGTGTACCACGCTGGGCAGGAGGTCGGCGTCACGCAGAAGCTCGCCGCCGCGGGTCGCCTCCTTGACACCCTTGTCGGAAAGATCTACATCCACCCAGCCGGTGAACAGATTCTCACGGTTCCACGTGCTCTCGCCGTGGCGGAGCAGGACGAGCGTCGGCATACGGTCGATCCTGCCGCAACATGGGCGCCACAGGTGGCCAGATCGATGCGGCGCGCTCATGCGGGCACGCCGCCCAGTCAGGACGCCCTGACAACGCGGTCCCTTTGCCGATCCATGCTGGGTCCACCCGCTCCCGGCCTGTCCGCGCCCGCGCCCGCGCGGACAGGAAACCCCCGAGCGTTTCCGCCAGCTCAGCCACAGGGCTGACACGCTGACGGGTCGTCGGGACCAGCGACGACGCTCGGGGGTCTGGTGCCTGTCTGGTTCTCGCCGGTGCCGGTGCCCGCAGGTCACCCGGCCGGATGAGGACCACGAGACCGGCTAGCGGACAGTCACCTCACGAGTCCGTTTATCACACAAAACTGGACCACCTCCCTTCTCGTGTACCGACAACGCTACGTTCACCCGGGCATGCTCAGCAACCGCTTTTTCGACCACGGCGGCGATCAGGGAACGGCGTCCGGATGGCTGGATCGCGAGGACCGCCCGGACGACGCGAGCCGGGCGGTCCTGTTGCCGGGTACTCTGAACCACGCAGCCTTCGGCCGACTGGGTTCGGTCCGCCAGCTACACTCGGTCCATGGCGGTGGATGTCGAGGATGGGCCGCGAAATGGCTGGCAGACGCAGCTGCGATCGCGCGGTTACCGCCTCACTCCGCAACGCCAGCTCGTCCTGGAAGCGGTCGCCCGGCTTGGCCATGCCACCCCGGAAGAGATCGTCACAGAAGTCCACCGCACCGCGGGCGGGGTCAACATCTCGACAGTCTACCGAACGCTGGAACTTCTCGAGAAACTGAAGCTCGTCTCCCATGCCCACCTCAGGCACGGTGCGCCGACCTACCACGCCGCTGGCGCCGAAGACCACGTCCACCTCGTCTGCGGAGCATGCGGAGCCGTCCAGGAGGTCTCCCCGAACGTGTTGTCCGACCTGGTCATCGAGCTGCGGGAGCGGCTCGGTTTCACCGTGGACGTCAGCCACGTAGCGCTCACCGGCCGCTGTGTGGACTGCGCGGGCCCGCATGCCGGTTGAACCGTCCATGGCCACCGAACCGTCCATGGCCACCGACCCCACCGGGGCGCCCGTGACCGGCGCTGAGTCCGAAGCGTCGAACAAGTTCGATAACGACATCCATTATCGTTCTCCGTTGCTGGACATTACCGGCGCCGTACCCGCCACCGGGCCCGACCTCGGGGTGGCTGACCATTACGGGGACCCCCTGCGCGAACAGCGCAAGGCCGCGTCCGGCGCGGTCGTCGTCGACCGCTCGCACCGCGGGGTCGTCGGCATTACCGGTCCGGACCGCCTTTCCTGGCTGCACAGCATCACCTCCCAGCATCTCGGCACACTGCCGGCGATGCGGGGCAGTGAGGCGTTGGTGCTGTCTCCGCACGGCCATGTCGAACATCACCTGATGATCGCGGATGACGGTACGACCACCTGGCTGGATGTGGAACCGGGTACCACCGACCAGCTGTTGGCCTACCTGGCATCGATGCGGTTCCTGCTGCGGGTCGAGCCGGTGGACAGCACCGGCGATCGAGCCGTCCTTTCGGTGATCGGTCCGGCCGCGGTGGCTGCCGTCACCGACGCACTCGGTCCGCTCGACCGCTCGCTTCCCTGTCCTGACGACAGGCCCGCCACCAGGGCAGGGCCTACCGAGTACGACGGTGACCGGCTGGCCCAGGGGCCGTATCCGCTGGCCGCGACCCATCATCGGGATCCGGGAATCTCGGGCGGGACGCTTGTCCGGGCGATGCCCCACGGCGTCGACCTGCTGATTCCTCGACCGGAGCTGACCGCGACAGTCGACCGGTTGCGGTCGGCCGGAGTGACGCCAGCCGGCATCGCCGCGTTCGAGGCGCTGCGGGTCGCCGGCCGTCGGCCCCGGCTGGGCGTCGACACCGACCACCGGACGATCCCGCACGAGGTCGGCTGGCTGTCCACCGCCGTCCACCTCGACAAGGGCTGCTACCGGGGTCAGGAGACCGTCGCCCGAGTGCACAACCTGGGACGTCCGCCGCGCCGTATGGTGCTGCTGCACCTCGACGGCACCACGGTCGCCCAGGGCGCGCAGGTGAGCGCCGCTGGCCGGACGGTGGGGTTCGTCGGCACGTCGGCCACGCACGGGGAGCTCGGCCCGATCGCACTGGCCATCCTCAAACGCGGCGTCGCCGACGACACCATCCTCGTGGTCAACGACCCAGCGGCTGGCCGCGTCGCCGCGTCCATCGACCCGGCCAGCGGGCCACAGCAGCCGGCGCGCCCGGCGGGCCGGCTTACTGGCTAAGAGCGCCCGAGAACAGGACTGTCCGGCTCGCGGCTCCCCGCATCCCGCCCGGCCGCGTTGTCGTCAGTCGGCGCCCACCACCAGGGCGCCTTCCTCCACCGCCTTGCCGGACCGGGCGCGGACGAGCCGCTCACTGACCGAACGCCCTACCCTCGGGCGCTCTAAGCGGTCCGACCCACCGGGCGTCCGACAAAACAGGCCTCCGGCGGGAAAACCGGTGCCGAGATGTGTTCAGACCGGCCGGGCCGCGAGAAGGTGATCAGCCTCGCGCGCCTGCGGGTCGGAGGCATACCGGCGCAGACGCCGACGCACGTCCTCTACCCGCCGTCCGTTACGCTGCGACCGGGTGGCCTCCAGCAGGGGCACGACCTCGCGGATCAGCGAGCATCCCTGATCCAGGTTACCCAGATCGACCTGGACCGCCGCGTGGCGTAACAGGTAAGTGGCGTGGTCGCGGGCATGGATGGCCGGGTGTATCGCCAGGGCCTGGGTCAGCCACCGATCGGCCTGACGGAGCCGGCCGAGGTCGATGTAACAGATTCCGATCTGGGCGGCATACGATCCCTCGTCGAAGATGCTCGCCCAGGCCGGGTCCTGTGGGGTGGCTCGTTCGAAAGCGGCCTCACACCGGACGAGCGCGCGGAAGCACTCCACCGGCTCCCCCAGCGCCGCATATGCCCGCGCCAGCCTCATCTGGAACATCGCGCCCGCGCGTCCGCTGATACCACCACTACTGGCAAGGGATGTGTTCGCCAGTTCAACAGCTTCCCGCGGACGGTCGAAGTCAACGCACTGCAGCGCCATGTTCTTCATGATGTTCGCACCGACCAAACGGTCCCCGGCGGCATGCGCCGCGTGCAGGGCCGTGATCCAGTAACGCTGGGCGCTGGTGTGATACCCAGCGTCGAACGACGCCCAGCCCGCGACCCGAGCAAGCTCAGCGGCCAGCAGCTGGAGCCTTTCCCCGATCTTCTCCGTGTAGGAGCCCCGGGTGAGCAGCTCAGTGACCACGCCCAGCTCGGCATCCACCAGCCGCCGGACGCTCTCGCCACCAAGTCGATCATCCATCAGACGTAACCCGGGGATGTTGTGCTCAATGCGATTGACGATCTGGGTGTCCACCTGTCTGCCACCCAGCGCCGCGGCGAGCCGGGCGGGCTCGAGGTTCAGCCACTCACCAGCCAGGGCAGCCACACCGGCCCCAGTGATGGTCAAAAATCCACGACGATCCGTGAGGGCGTCTTCAACCACATCAATCATGGAAGTCACGCTGCCCGCGCCGCTCCAGGGGTAGTCGGTGCGCACAACATCACCGGTCGGCAACCACGCGGGCCATGGATGGGACTCCACCTTCTCCGACGAGACACCAAGCTCGGCGGCAAGAGCGAGCTGCGAGACCCGGTCGGGTACCACGCCGCGATGCTCCCAGCGCCAGACCTTCTGGCGTTCCGCCGCCATGTTGGCCACTCCCAGGTCGCGCGCGCGACGCGCCACCACCCGGGCCAGCCTCTGGTAGGACCAGCCACGCTGCGCTCGGACGAACGCGAGCGGGTGGGCGCAGACACCGGCGCTGTCAGTCAACATCATCCGCTTCCTTCGAGTCGCAATTGGTGAGCGATTAACAACTCTAGGTGAATAACCCCCCTTCCGTACAGTGATTAGGCCGGTGCTGTGAGCGCAAAAGTGTCGCCAAGAGACAACGAATCGTCCGTAAGAACATCGATTGCACGGCAATCGCACAATGCACGCACATAAATTACACAAAGTGGTCGATAGTAACATCCATCACCCAATTGCTTGCTGTCAAGCAAGCAATCAAAGAAATCGTACCGTCACTCCTCGACAGCAACAAAGGGCGGACCACGGTGAGATCACACACAGAGTATTCGACTACTCGCCGAACGCAGATACATGCCGGTTTACCAGCAGCCCAACGCACGCGGCTGAACTCGAGTAATCAGGGCGTGAACTGACCCGTTTCCGCGGTCAGGACGGCAGCAGCAGCCCGTCCTCGCCAAAAAAGATCAACGAGTCGAACGGGGCGTCAAGCGTCACCAGGCCAACAGGATTCGGATGATCGGCATTAACACGGACGGTGAGCATCCCGGCCTCGGTCCGGACGTAGACCGACCGGTCCGCGCCGAGACGCTCGACCACCACCACCTCACCGCTGATCCGAAAGCTGTCACCCGGCCCGCTGGCGTGACCGGCACGCTCCCCGGCCGCGCCGGGCCCGGCCAGGCGCAGCCGCTCCGGCCGAACCCCCACCGCGACCGAACCTGCCGGCGCGGGAACGGCAAAGCCCCTGCCGCGCAGCGTTGCGTCCGCCCAGCTGCCGTCGCACACGTTCATCGGCGGACCACCTACGAAGGTGGCGACGAAACGCGTGGCCGGCCGGTCGTAGATGTCGTCCGGGGTGCCGGCCTGCTCCAGCCGCCCATGGTTGAGCACGGCGACCCAATCACCAACCGCCATGGCTTCGGCCTGGTCATGAGTGACGAACAGCGCGGTCGACCCCAGGCCGCGCAGGAGAGCGACGATCTCCACTCGCAGTTCGGCCCGCAGTTGCGCGTCCAGCCCCGACATGGGCTCGTCGAGCAGGACGACCTTCGCCCGGGTGGCCAGTGCCCGCCCGATGGCTACCCGTTGACGCTGGCCACCGGACATCCGCGCGGGTCGCCGGCCCGCCAGCTCACCGATGGTGAGCATCTCCAGCGTTTCGCGGGCCCGCGCCCGGGCCGCCGACTTCGACATACCGCGCCCGTACCTCAGCGCCAGCACAAGATTGTCCAGCGCGGTCAGGTGCGGGTAGAGCGCGAAATGCTGGAACACCATGGAGACGTCGCGCTGGTGCGGTGCGACAGCGAGCTGGCTGACACCACCAAAGCGCAGATCACCGGCGGTCGGCTGCTCAAGGCCCGCACAGATGCGCAGGAGCGTGGACTTCCCGGACCCGGATGGCCCGAGCAGGGCCACGATCTCCCCCGGCAGCACCGACAAGCTCACGGCGTCAAGCGCGCGGACCGCGCCGAAGGTCCGGCTGACTCCGGCGATCTCGATGTGTACCCCGTTCGCCGATCTGGCAGGGGTCGCTACGGGATCACCCACGAGCCGCCCTGTGCCAGCGGTCGGCTCGACCAATGATCCGCTCATGGCCGCTTCCGCCGAGGCAGCCGCTGGAGTGGCTGGAGCGGCTGGCGAACCGGCCACCGCGGAAGACAGCGACGGCGGTGGATGCGAACGGTCATTGGGTGAGGTTCTCCGCCTGACTTTGCAACTCAGTCAACGTAGCCACCGGATCTGCCCCCATAATAATCTTCTGGACCGCATCCGACGCGAGTGTGGGCACTTCACCACCGCGTGCGCCGGTCCAGTACGGCGCCCGCACCAGCGAATCGACCATTGCGTTGAAGGGGACGAGCTGTGGGAACCGCTGGTAGAGCGGCACCAGCCGGTTGGCCGCCTCCACGTCGACCGGCAGATAGCTCACTGCCTCCACACCGGCCGCGACAACGTCCGGAGCGAGCAACGACACCATCAGCTCGGTCGCCATCTCGTTCTGGCAACGATCGGTCGCGAGCACCACAAGACCATTGCCACCGGCCACCGGGTGCTGGGTGCCGCCCGGCAGGACGGGGATCGGCACCGCTCCGAGCGGAAAAGAACCCTTGCCCTGCTGCTCGAGTGCCCGCAGCCCCGGCACGACCGAGTTGATGCTCGCCCCGGTCATGGCGGTCTGCCTGCCGAAACCAAACCGGACCAGGGCATCGGTCGGTGTCTTCGACTGCGGCCCGTAGGTGCCGGCCTTGGCCAGGAAACCGGCGGCGGCACGCGCGGCGTCAGTCGTGAAGTTCGGCCGGCCCTCGGCGTTCTGGATGTTCGCGCCCTTCGAGCCCGCGATGGTGTTGAGGAACCACTGGCCGAACTGATCCCCGGTTGGCAGGTCGATCGGTTGGACACCCGGCAGCGCGGCCTTTATCCGGTCAGCGGCGGCGATCACGCCGACGGTGTCCGTCAGGGACTTCGGATCCACGCCGGCCTTGGCCAGCATGTCGGAGTTGTAGAGCAGGACAGGTACGGACACCTGCTGCGGCACGGTGTACAGCTGCTTGCCGACCTTGCCCAGAACCGTGAAGCGCTGGTCGTAGGAGGCACGCAACAGACGCGGAGCCAGCTCCTGGGCGTCGAGCTGTTGGACGAACGTGGGCAACAGGTCGAACCCGGCCACCGCGAGGTCGGTGTTGCGCCCCGCCGAGGCGTCGGCGCTGATCTGCTGAACGATCTGGGTGTAGGTGGTCGCGGTTGAAGTGATCTCAACGGTCAGGCCGGGATGCGCCCTCTCCATGTACGCCTTACCGGATTTGGCAGTGTCGTTGAGCGGACCGCTCACGGTCATCCGCAGCGTCTTGACCTTGGCGGCGCACTGGGCCGACGCCATGGCTCCGTTGATGTCGTCAACGGCGGCGGTCGCGGGGCGGGCGGTCGGGCGGAGGCTCGGGTTGACCGACGGGCCGCCTGAACCACCCGCCCCGCACGCGGCGGCCATGAACATGGCAGCGGCAAGGGCGAGCGGCGCGGCCATGCCTGTGCGCGTGCGGCCGGGGCTCCCAAGGGGTCTGGACGGACGGGTCCGGATCACGTGTCTTCCTCTCGGGCGCGCTCTCATCCCTCAGCACCGACACCGACACCGGTGCCGGTGATTCCAGCAGCCAATCGCCGCTGAGCAAGGATGAACACGAAAAGTGTTGGCAAGCTTATAATCAGCGCCGCAGCCGACAGCTGGGCGAAATCAGGGAAACCACCGCTGGCTGAAACCAGGTTCGCCAGGGCCAGCGGCGGGGTCGCGATACCCGGTGACCGTGCCACCAGCAGCGGCCAAAGGTATTCGTTGAACGAAAGGAGAAAGCTGAAGGTCGCGACCGTGGCGATCGCCGGTGTCGACAGCGGCAGGACGATCGCGCGTAGTGTCCGCCACGTGCCGAGGCCGTCCATCCGGGCCGCTTCGAGTAACACCGGCGGAATCGTGATCATATACTGTCGAAGCAGGAAGATTCCCGCGGCATTCGTCATGAAGGGCAGCACCAGCCCGGCCCTGGTGTCGGCCAGGCCGACAGCGGAGATTGTCACGTAGTTCGGTATGGCGGTGATCTGTGGCGGTACCAGCAAAGTCGCGAGAATTACCGCGAACAGCACCGCGCGGCCACGAAACCGGAGGCAGCCGAGGGCGTAGGCGGCTGGTATCGCCGTAGCGAGCTGCAGGAACGTGATCGCGATGCTCACCCCGATTCCGGTCGCCAGCGCAGGCCCGAGGCCCGCCGCCTCGAACGCACGCGGGAAGGCCGCGAAGCCGACATCGGACGGAAGCGGGCTCGACGACAGACCAAGCACATTCTGCGGTGGACCGACCGCGGTACGCAGCATCCACCAGAACGGAAGGGAGGCACCGCCGATCCCGACAGCGAGAAACGCCCAGCGCAGACTGGTTGAGACGATCCTTCCTGGCGAGCTGGCCGGATGGGCGCGGCTCACCACAGACACGCCACTGGCGTTCACAGCGTCACCTCGCGAGCGACTCGGGCACGTGCCCATCGTCCGACGGCGGCGCCAATAACACCGAGTAGGACGACAGCGACCAGCAGCAACAATGCCAGCATGGAGGCATAGCCGATCCGGAACGATCCAGTAAATCCTGCCTTGTAAATGTAGTACACAATCGTCGTACTGGAGCCCAATGGACCACCCTGGGTGAGGACCGCGACCGTCTCGAACGTCTGCAGCGTGAGAATCGTCGCAAACACCGCGACGAACACCGTGGTAGGCGCCAGCAGCGGCAGCGTGATCCGGCGCAGCCGCGCCCAGCCGTGGATGCCGTCGACATCAGCGGCTTCGCGCACCGACGCCGGTATCGTTGTGAGGCCCGCGAGATACACGACGAAGACGAAGCTCGCCAACCGCCAGCCGCCAACAAGCGCGACTACCGGCAATGCGGTGGATGTGTTTCCAAGCCAATCGACCGGGGCGATTCCGAACCAGCCGGCCACCGTGTTCGCCAGCGCGTCCGGATTAGCTGAAAAAATGTAGGAGAAAACAACCGCCACCGCGACAAGATTGGCACTCACCGGTAGAAACAACGCAAGCCGGATGAGTGAACGCCCACGGGTCACCCGGTCGGCCGCGAGTGCCAGGCCAAGGCCGATCACCACCGCTGGAACAACGGTGATCAGGCAGTAGGCCACGGTATTACGGACAGCCTGCGCAAGGTCCGGATCATGCAACGCGGCACGAAAGTTGGTAGTGCCGACCCAGCGGAAGCTCGGCCCGGTGAGAGTCTTGTCAGTGCCCGCGATGAACGCGGAGACCAACGCCGGCGCGATCGTGAACACGCCGAGGCCGACGACGGCCGGCAGCAACAGCGCCGCCACTCGCCAGCCTGGACGCTGGAACACCGAGTTCATGGAGCCGCCGGCCGGACATAGCGCCAGACACACCGCCGGGCACGCGGCCGGATCACCCGCCGGCCGCGCCCGGCCGGACAGGACGGAGCTGTTCGGTACACGGTTCGGAATCTTGGCCGGTGACAGGGCATTTGTACACGACCCGGCCGTGTCGACACGGCGACCGCGCGAAGACAGCCTTCGGTCACCGTTCACGGCCGCGAGCAACAGCCGGCGGGCGCGGAACGACGCGCACCGAAAGTCACACGCCGAACGCTTGGAGTCCGATGCTGACCCTTCGGCTTCCGCTCCGGCAATCGGGTGTGCCTCCTCGGCGCGATCCCTGTAAGAATGTCAATTGACCTGATGTCGATCTCCGGGGCCACAATGAGTGAGCGCAGCAGTTCCGGCTGGGGGCGCGTCGGCGACGACGGCACCGTGTACCTGCGGACACCCTCGGGTGAACGCCCTGTCGGTTCCTGGCGGGCTGGCAGCCCGGCGGAGGGCCTCGCGCACTTCGGGCGGCGCTATGACGACCTGGCGGCCGAGGTCGTGCTGCTCGAGCGGCGGCTCACCGTCCCCAGCGCCGAGCCGGCGGACCTCGCGTCGAGCGCGCGCCGGCTACTGGCCTCCCTCGACACCGCCGCGGTCGTCGGCGATCTGGAGACCTTGGCCCGCCGGCTCGAGGCGGTGCTCACCGCGGTCGATGCGCGAAAGGCCGAGCGGGCTGCGGAGCGGGCCCGACGGACCGCCGCGGCGATCGAGGCGAAGGAAGCACTCGTCGCGGAAAGTCAACGCCTCGCCAGTGGTTCCGACTGGAAGGTCTCGGGCGAGCGGTTCCGCGCCATCGCCACCGAGTTCCGGGCGATCACCGGCGTGGATCGCCGTACGGACACCGAGCTGTGGAAAAAGGTGACCGTTGCCCGCGAGGAGTTCAACCAGCGCAGGACCGCTCATTTCGCCGCGCTCGACCAGCAGCGCGCGCAGGCCAGGGAGCGCAAGGAGGCGATCGTCGCCGAAGCCGACGCGCTGGTCGACTCCACCGAGTGGTCATCCAGCAGTGCTCGGTACCGGGCACTGCTGGATGAGTGGAAGTCAGCCGGACGCGCGCCCAAGGACGTCGAGGACGCCCTGTGGCTGCGCTTCCGCTCCGCGCAGGATGCCTTCTTCGCCCGCCGCAACGCGGCCAGCGCCGAACGCGACGCCGCCCTGCGCACAAACCAGGCCAGCAAGGAACAGCTGCTCGCCGAAGCCGCCGCGCTCGACCCCAGCCAGCCCGAGCGGTCGCTGCGCAGGCTACGGGAGATCGAACAACGCTGGGACACGATCGGGAAGGTGCCTCGCGAGGCCAGTGCCGACCTTGAGCGTCGGCTGTCGGCTGCCGGTGACCGTATCCGTCACGCGGCGGACGCCCGGTGGCGCCGGCCGCAGACGGCGGAGTCCGCGTTTGTGACGACATTGCGGGAGTCCGTCGCCAAGCTGGAGGCAAAACTGGAACGAGCTCGGGCGTGCGGGCACGCGGACGAGGTAGCGAAAGCCGAGTCGGCGCTGGCGACACAGCGCGAATGGCTCTCGCACGCGACTCGTTGATCCTCATCCGCGAGACGCCTGGCCAGCTGAGCGCTTGCCATAGCTAGCAGTCGGACGTACGCTTCACAGTGTTGGTCACCCGGTGCCGTAGATCCTACTATCCCAGCCAGAATTCATTCGGGGGCCCGCTCAACCGAGGGCGGCGTGAGCACAGATTTTTCGCGCCGTCGACAGCCAATATGATCCAGCGGCCAAAGGGTATGCGATGATTTTTCGCCTGCCCGGCGGCCCCAGGAAATCTAGCCGGGAGGAGGCTGCCGTCCAACGTGCCGCCCCTGAATGTGCGTGATCTCGGAGACTTCATCAGGGACCAGCGCAAAATCGCGCAGATCTCCCTTCGGCAGCTCGCCCGGCAGGCCGGGGTCAGTAATCCTTATCTGAGCCAGATCGAACGTGGTCTGCGAAAGCCGTCCGCGGAGATTCTGCAACAGATCGCCAAGGCACTTCGAATCTCCGCGGAAGTGCTTTACGTGCAGGCCGGCATTCTCGACGAACGGTCGTCCGACAATGATGTCGTCGTCTCGATTCTCGCGGACACGGGTCTCACCGAACGGCAGAAGCAGGTCATTATCGAGATCTATGACGCGTTCCGCAAGGAAAACTCGACCTGCGG
The DNA here is from genome assembly GCF_917627345.1 of Protofrankia sp. CiP3. Taxonomy (NCBI): domain Bacteria; kingdom Bacillati; phylum Actinomycetota; class Actinomycetes; order Frankiales; family Frankiaceae; genus Protofrankia; species Protofrankia sp. CiP3. The sequence goes on from NZ_CAKJTM010000019.1 coordinate 43,394, forward strand.
CCTGGTGCCCGAGCCGTCCTTGCCGGACGACCTGAGCACCGGGCAGCATGCTCCGGAGCCGGCCTCCGGATTCGACCGCGCGGAATCTTCCCCGAACGGTGCCGCCCAACCGGGCAACACGGCGGTGACGACCAGCCCCACCACTGGCAGCCAGGCAAAGAAAACCACAACCAGGCGGAAGACGGCCGGCACCCGGGCGGCTGGCGATCCCGAGCAGCGGACACCGGTGGCCCGGCGGCCACGCTCCACGGAAACCGGTGGAGAAACTGGTGGGAATGCCGGCGGCAGAGCCCCCGCGAAGACCGGCGTGACCGCATCCGAGGATGTCCCGCTCACCACGGTGGCGACCGATGAACCAACCACCCATGACCCGGCAGAGGACGCATAAAGATCAATAAATCGGCAACACGCCGACAACCCACGGCCATGTCATGACCGCAGACCAGGAGGTAGCGATGGCCACCATCCGAACCACCGCCCAAACGTCGGAGGACACCGCTGAGGCCGAGGTAGACGTCAAAATCCCGCTGTCCGAGGTCCGCAAGCCCCTGTACGCCTCGGTGGGTGCCGCCGACGCCGCCGTCAAGAAGATCCTTACCCTTCCCACCACCTACGTGGATGAGGTCAAGAAGTTTTCCGATCGGGTCAACGGTATTTCCACCCAGGCGCAGAAACTGCCGACCAACGTCCAGACCGCGGTCCGGTCACTGCCTGCCACAGTGGGTTCGCAGCTTTCCGACCTACAGGGACGCGCAAGCTTGCTGTACAACAGTTTTGCCGATCGGGGTGAGAAGCGGGTCTCCAGCATTCGCCGGAGCCCGGTCACCGAGGAGGCTGTTTCCCGCACCAGGACCGCGGTCAGTCAGACCAAGGTCGCCCGCGACTCAACCCGCAGGGCGGCCGAAGCTGTCAGCAAGGCCGTCGGCGACGCCGCCGCGTCCGACTAGCGGCCAACTAGCGGCCAACTAGCGGCCAAAGGCCGCGCGATCGTGGTTCTTTTCGCGCGACCGACGCCCCGGCAAAACAGACTCCGCTGCCACTCGGGAAACACAACCCCATCTCATGGTTCCGCTTCGGCAACCACGGGCCCCGGACCCTAACGTTCGGGACCCGTGGCGTGTCGTGCTGTACTGAGATATGAGATATCGCCCACTGGGATCTTCCGGTCTGCTGGTTTCTGTCGTCGGTCTCGGCTGCAACAACTTCGGGTCAAGAGTCGACCTCGAGGGCACCCGGGCTGTCGTCACCGCGGCGCTCGACAACGGCGTCACGCTCTTCGACACAGCCGACACCTACGGCAACAAGGGCGGCTCCGAAACACTGCTCGGCCATATCCTGCGGACCCGACGCGACGACGTGGTCCTCGCCACCAAATTCGGCAACGACATGGGCGGCGCATACGGGCCCGACTTCAACGCGCGCGCTTCCCGCCGATACATCCGCAAGGCTGTGGAAGGTTCGCTCCGCCGGCTTCAGACCGACTACATCGATCTTTTCCAGCTTCACACGCCCGACGCGTTCACTCCGATCGAGGAGACGCTGACCGCGCTTGACGAGGTCGTCCGCGAAGGCAAGGTCCGCTATGTGGGGTCGTCGAACCTCACGGCCTGGCAGATCGCGGACGCCGAGTGGACCGCACGCGCGTCCGGTACCACTCGTTTCATTTCCGCGCAGAACCACTACAACCTGCTGGAACGCCGCGTCGAGGCGGAGCTCGTCCCGGCCGCGCAGAAGTACGGCATCGGTGTGCTGCCGTACTTCCCGCTGGCGAACGGCATTCTTACCGGCAAGTACACCCGGGACTCCCAGCCGCCGCCTGGCACCCGCCTCGTGGGACGCCAGGACGAGCTGACCGACGAGGTCTTCGATCGGCTCGAGACGCTGGAGACCTTCGCCCGCGAACGCGGCCGGTCCCTGCTGGATGTGGCCGTCGGTGCGCTGGCCGCGCAGCCGGCGGTAGCGTCAGTGATCGCCGGTGCCACCACGGCGGAACAGGTCCGAGCAAACGTCGTGGCCGGTGAGTGGCAGCCGCGAGCCGACGACCTGGCCGTCCTTGACAAGATCGCCCCAACCCAACGCCCGGGTTCCTGACACCTCCCAGGCGTCGGCAGCGGACAGCCGCTCCGCCGCCGCTGCCCACGGGATGCGCAACCGGGTGCCGGGTCGTCGAAAATGGTGCTCATGGTCGAAGTGACGCTGGTACGGGGAGACATCACCGAACAGGACGTCGACGCTGTCGTCAACGCGGCGAACTCGTCACTGCTCGGTGGCGGCGGGGTGGACGGCGCGATCCACCGCCGCGGTGGACCTGACATCCTCGCCGCATGCCGTGCGCTGCGGGCAGGCACGCTGGGCGGCGGTCTGCCGACCGGCCGGGCGGTCGCCACAACAGCGGGCCGGCTGCCCGCCCGGTATGTCATCCACGTCGTCGGCCCCGTCTGGTCGGACGTCCAGGACCGTTCGCACCTGCTGCGATCCTGCTACGAGCAGGCTCTGCGGGTCGCGGACGAGCTGGGCGTGGCGTCGGTGGCCTTCCCCGCGGTCAGTGCGGGTGCGTACGGCTGGCCGCTTGACGACGCCGCCCGCATCGCCGTGAGCAGCGTCCTGATCACGCCGACCAGCGTGCGGGAGGCCCGCTTCGTACTGTTCGACAACGCCAGCCACAGCGCCTTCCAGACAGCTCTGGACGCGCTGCGTTGACGAGCCGTCTCAGCGGCCCCCAACGACGGCCGTACCCGTGCATCCGGGCGGCCAGGCCACGGTGACCTCGCCCAGCCGCCATCGCCGCGCGTTACCGCGCACCGGCCAGCCATCCGTCCGGATGGCCTCGACCGCCGCGATCCATCGTTGTCTCGGCCCGAACGCCGCGCGCGGCGCCATCCGCAGCCAGGCGTCATCGAACGAGGACAGCAACGCATGTATGTCCTCACCCGCAACGTTGCGGGCGATAAGTGCCTTCGGCAGCCGTTGGGCGATCTCGGACGGCCGGCTCAGGCTCGGCAGATGCGCCGCGAGGGTGAGGGTGGTGCCGCCCGGCCAGGGATCGGCCGGGAGTTCCCGGCCGGCTCCCGGTGCCCCCGCCCCGGAGGGCGCACCGGACGGACCGTCGACCGCGAACCAGCATGCGTGCCTGCCGATCTCGTCGCAGGTGCCCTCGACCAACAGGCCGCCGGCGGCGATCTGGTCGAGCATCGACCGCCAGGCTGAGCCAACCGCCGTCGCCTCGTACTGGCGGAGCACGTTCATCGCGCGGACCAGCACGGGGCGCAGCCCCGCGAGCTCGAATCCGCCGTGGGCGAAGGCCAGCCGTGGCGGGCGTGCGGCCGGAGCAGCCGCCGCCACCCGGGCCCGGTCGATCTCCAGCCCGACGACCTCGACGCCGGGCACCACCCGCGCCAACCGGTCGTAGAGCTCAACCGTGGTGATCGGGGACGAGCCGAAGCCGAGGTCGACGACCAGCGGAGTATCGGCGCCGCGCAGGCGGGCAGCCTGCGTTCCGATGATCCAGCGATCGACTCTGCGCAGGCGGTTCGGATTGGTTGTCCCGCGGGTCGCGACCCCCAGCGCCCTGGCACGACCGGCGGCGAGCCGAGGCGTACGGCGGCGGGCGGGAAAAGTACCGGGCACCGCTTCACCATCGCAGGGCCGTAGCGCTCGCCGCGGCGAGCCCCGGATTCCCCGCCCGCGGACATCCCAAGAGAGTCAGATGAATCTCACATTTCGACTTATATCGGCCTATCGGCCGTGTCGATGGCAGAATGTAGCGGGCCCCATCGGGACGACGGACCCCACCATGGTGGTCGGTGCGGCCTGGTGCCGTACCCGTAGGGAGGCGTCCGGGCCGGGCTCCGGCGCGCCCGCCTACCAGCGCACGGGTATGTCCTCGGACGTGTCCGGGCATGCGGGCGGCAGATCCGTTGTTCGGACATTCGGGAAGCTGGCGATCGGTGTGTCCGGCTCGATATGGAGGTGATCGGTGCGTCGGGTGCGGTTCGGCCACTCCCGCCGGGTTGCCATGCTGTCGATGCATACGTCGCCGCTGGAGCAGCCGGGGACCGGGGACGCGGGCGGGATGAACGTATACGTGGTCGAGCTGTCTCGGCAGCTCGCCCTGCTCGGTACCGAAGTTGAGATCTTTACCCGAGCCACCAGCAGCAAGGCCGAACCGATGGTCGCGCTCGCCCCCGGGGTCACGGTGCGCCACGTCAACGCGGGTCCGTTCGGGGACGTCAGGCGGGAGGACCTGCCCGCCTGGTTGTGTGCGTTCATCGTGGATGTGCTGCGGGCCGAGGCCGCGCGGGAGCCCGGTTGGTTCGATGTCATCCATTCGCACTACTGGCTGTCCGGCCAGGTGGGGCTCGCCCTGGCCCGGCGATGGGCGGTGCCGCTGGTGCACACAGCCCACACCCTGGCAAAAGTCAAGAATCATGCGCTTGCCGAGGGCGACCGACCAGAGCCACCACACCGTATCGTCGGCGAGCAGGAGGTCGTCACCGGCGCCAGCCGGATGATCGCGTCCGCCGCTGACGAGCGACAGCATCTCATCGATCTCTATGCGGCGGATCCGGACCTTGTCGACGTCGTGGCGCCCGGGGTCGATCTGGAGGTGTTCCGTCCCGGCGAGGCCGCGGCGGCGCGGACCCGCCTCGGTCTCCCGCCGGACGTGGTGCTCGTGCTGTTCGTCGGGCGCATCCAGCCGCTCAAGGCGCCTGACATGCTGCTGCACGCCACTGCCTACCTGCTGGCGCATGAACCGGCGCTGCGGGAGCGCATGGTTGTCGCTGTCATCGGCGGGCCGAGCGGCTCCGGCCTCGACCGGCCGGACGCCCTGGTCAAGCTTGCGGCCGAACTGGGCATCTGCGACGTCGTCCGATTCCAGCCACCGGTGCCCCAGCCGGAGCTGGCCGACTGGTACCGGGCCGCGAGCGCGGTCGTCGTCCCCAGCCACAGTGAGAGCTTCGGGCTTGTCGCGTTGGAGGCCCAGGCCTGTGGGACGCCGGTCGTCGCGGCGGCCGTGGGGGGGTTGCGCACAGCCGTCCGTCACGGCGTCTCAGGAATCCTGGTGGAGGGACGCGATCCGGCGGCCTACGCGGATGCGCTGGCCAGGCTGATCGGCCAGCCGCGCTGGCGACAACGGCTCGCTGCCGGTGCCGTCAAACAAGCGGCGGAATTCGGCTGGTCAGCGACCGCCCGCGGGGTCCTGGCCGGCTACCGTGACGCAGCGGCGCCGGCAACCGTTCCGGCGAGCGCCTGACAGACTGATGTCCCGCGCCCAACTCATCCGATCGCATCGGAGCCGGAGCATGTCACTATCTGTGAATGACACCGAGCGAGCACGCCTAGACCGTGTGATCGACGGCACCCTGGCGGACATCGGTCTGGTCTACGAGCGGGTGGACGAAGGATCCTTCCTCGTCACGCTGGAAGGCGACCACAAGCTCCGGACGATGACCTGGTTGATCGTGGGAGACCACACGCTGCTCATCGAGGCGTTCTTCATGCGCAAGCCCGCTGAGAACCCGGCGGGCACGTACGCGTTCCTGCTCGGCCGTAACGCGAGGACGTACGGCGTGCACTTCTCGATCGATCTGGTCGGAGATGTCTATCTCACCGGTCGGCTCCCGCTGACCGCGATCACCGCCGACGAGATCGACCGGGTTCTCGGTTGTACCCGCACCTACTCGGACGAGAACTTCGACCCGGCCGTGGCACTGGGCTTCGCCAGCGCCATCGAGCGGGAGAAGGCGTGGCGGGCCCGGGTCAGCGCCGCCGAGACGAGCACCCGGATGCGGAACTGACGCTACGGAGCGGAGTGGACCCGGGCGAGGCGCGCGGAAAGGTGCGACTGCAATGGCTTGCCCTCGGCCTCCATGTCGATGGCATAAGCAAGATCGCCTCCCTCGACAATGCCGTACAACCGCTCACAGCGGTTGACAGCGCGTGCCGTGGCAGTCCGGATCACAACGTTGGATCGCAGCTCCACCCGCGTGCCGACGACATCTCCGACGTAAATCTCGCTGATGCCGAACGGGTGGGCGAGCATGACCTCGACCGTGGGCGGCCCGTCGCCATCCGGCGGCTGCACGCGCCAGAACCCGACCTCGGTGGCCAGCGGACTTCCCTCGTCACGACCGTCTCGAGGCTCACCAACCCACCACGTCCGGGACTCGTAGGACAGAGCCGGCCGGCCGGTGCTGGAGAAGACGACCTCCTGGCCGTAACGGAAGCCGTCCATCCCCTCGTAACCGCCGACGCCCTCGCCGCGCCAGGTACCCAGGAGGAAGGCGAGCGGCCGCAAACGTGGATGAAGATCGACCACCGGCCCCGGCAGCGTCGTCATGTCGGCTCCACCACACGCGGGCGCGGGCTGGAAACGCTCAACGCTGGCCTGAGTACAGCTTGTAGACGACGTACACGGAGAACCACCCGATAAGTACCGCCACTGTGATCAACAGAGCGGTGAAGAAGATTTCCAGCACCTGCCCACCCTAGCCTGGCAGCATCAGCCCAGCGCTGTGATTCCGGTTCTGTGACGTCATCTGTGCCGGCAGCCAGGCGCGCGGCAAAAAATCGCGCGCCCGTTGGCCTGGGATGTAGTACCCAGGCCAACGGCCAGCGTCAGGATCGGTTCGGGAGCCTCGTCACGAGCTGGCCGGCGAGGCGCTGGGCGCACCGCTCGGCGGCGCACCGCTGGGAGCACCACTCGGCGCACCGCCACCGCCGCCCGATGTCGCCGTGTAATTCGGATCAACACCAACGGTGATCGTGGCGATAAAGCCCGCGGATGTTGATCCGCTGACGGTCAGCAGGCCGTCCTGCACGCCCTTGCCGGTGTAGACCATGTCGTTGGCGAGCATGGTGATCGTGCCGGAGTGCGATCTGTATGGCGCCGTCGCCTCCACCTGGGTCACCAGGCTGTCCGAGAAGAAGAACTGACCGGTGTGATGAGCCGTACCGCCCTCGTAGGTGTTGGTGGCCCTGTCGATCGTGCCACCGGTGTAGACCTTGCAGTGAATATGCACCGCACGTGGGCTGTACCAACCAGGAAAGATCGTTTTGAACTCGACGACGCCACTGCTGTTGGTGAGCGCAATTCCGCGCAGGTAGGTTTTCTCGTTACCGACACCGTCCTCGGCGGGGGCGCTGCCACCGGGACCAGCGGTGGTGAAACCCGAGTAGTAGCCCCAGGCGTCACAGTGCCAGATCTCGACCGCCGCGTTCGCGAGCGGGGCGCACGAGTTCTTGTAGTCGACGACGGTCAGCCGCAGCGTGAGTGCCGCGCCCGACTTACCCTCGGTGATGTCCTTGCGTACGAGGCTGTTGTCCAGCCAGTACGGCCCCTCGGTCACCTCGGAGGTCAGTACACAGGTACTGGCCGCTGATGTCGTGGCCGACGGGGTCGCCGTGGTGCCACCGCCCGGCGACGTCCCGCCGGGAAGGCTAGTGATCTTGCAGCCCGCAAGCGCGACTCCGCCGACGGTGACACCACCGAGAGCGAAGAGCTTGCGTCTGTTCAGCGGTGTTGCGGTGAAATCGGTCATAGCGCCACGGTGACGGGCGCCACCGTCAGAACCCTTGGCGCTCGCTGTACATCTTCTGTGAGGGCGCCCAACCAGCCCCAGCCGCCGGGCCGTGGCGTCGGGCAGGCTCCGTGCAGACTGGGTGTCATGGGTTCCCTGGTCATCAAGGCAACTGCCGGTTCAGATGCGCCGGAGCGATGCGCGCAGGCTTTCACGGTCGCCGCCGTCGGGCTCGCCAGTGGCGCGGACGTCTCCCTGTGGCTTACCGGCGAGTCCGCCTGGTTCGCGCTGCCAGGACGCGCCGCCGAATTCGTGCTGCCCGAGTCCACGCCGCTGGTGGACCTGCTGGATACTGTTCTGGCCGGAGGTCGGGTCACTGTCTGTGCTCAGTGCGCGGCACGGCGGGGCATAGGTCCCGATGACGTGCTCCCGGGCGTACGCATCGCGGGTGCCGCGCTCTTCGTCGCCGAGGTGCTGGCCGAAGGCGCCCAAGGGCTCGTGTACTGACGTCAGCTGTCTGGCGCCCGCCGGGCAACGGCTCCTGCAAAAGCAGACCACGTCCAGCACACGAGGTGACTCCTTCACGACGTCGACCGGATGCGGTTTTGTGATCGTATGATGCACGAACCCGATGTCCTGTACGCAGTCATCCAGTTCGACAGTACCGCGCGGCGGACGGTACGACGAGTCGTCGCACCATTTCCGGACCGGAGTTCCGCCGCGCTGTTCGCGACCGACAACGGCCTGGGTGATTTTACCGTCGGCCCCATGGAGTTTGCCGTGCCGACCCGGGCGGCACTGGTCGGCCAGAGCATTCCTGGCCCCCGGCCGGGCGATTCCTGAGAGACGGAAAACCCCGGCGGCGCGATCATATTCCCGCTGGCGCCACCGGGGTCGCGGAAAACCTATACGGCTACTTCCACCTCGGTGTCGACTGGCTCGCCCTGGCGGGCGACGACCTTACGCTCACCGGACGCGCCCGGAACCAGCGCGCGGACGGTCCAGGAGCCCGGCCGGGCAAAGAAACGAAACTGGCCGGTCGCGGACAGTGGCACTTCGGCCGTGAAGTCTCCACCCTCGTCCAATAGACGCGCGTAACCCGCTGAAACAGGCGAGCCGTCCCTGAGAACGACGCCCTGGATGACAGTTTCCTTGGCCACGTCAATTCCCTCCACCGAAGGTCCGCCGCTGATCGCGCCGCACACGTGTCAGACGTCCTTCTCGATCGGAACGCCGACCAGCGAACCGTACTCGGTCCACGAGCCGTCGTAGTTCTTCACAGCCGGCAGGTCGAGCAGTTCGTGCAACGCGAACCAGGTGTGTGCCGAACGCTCGCCGATACGGCAGTAGGCGATGATGTCCTGTGTCAGGTCCACTCCCGCCGCGGAGTACAGGGCGGTCAGCTCGTCATTCGACCTGAACGTGCCGTCCTCGTTCGCCGTCTTCGCCCACGGGATGTTCTTTGCGGTCGGGACGTGCCCGGCGCGCTGTGACTGCTCCTGCGGGAGGTGCGCCGGAGCGAGCAGCCGCCCGGTGAACTCGTCAGGCGAGCGCACATCCACGAGGCTCTTCTCGCCGATCGCGGCTATGACCTCGTCCCGGAAGGCACGGATGTCGGTACGGGCGTCACCGGCGGTGTACTGCGTGGCCGGCCGCTCCAGGACTTCGTCCGTCAGCGGGCGGCTGTCCAGCTCCCATTTCTTGCGGCCGCCGTCGAGCAGCTTGACATCAGCATGCCCGTAGAGGGTGAAATACCAGTAGGCATAAGCCGCGAACCAGTTGTTGTTGCCACCGTAGAGAACGACCGTGTCATCGTTCGAGATGCCCTTGGCCGACAGCAGTTTCTCGAACTGCTCCTTGTTGACGAAGTCACGGATCACCGGGTCCTGAAGCTCCGACTTCCAGTCGAGACGGACCGCACCCGGAATATGACCTTTGTCATAGGCGGAGACATCCTCGTCGACTTCGACCAGGACAACCTTGGGGTCTGTCAAGTGCGCTTCGGCCCAGGCCGGGTCGACGAGCGCGTTGGAACGACTCATGTGTGCACTCCCTTCACGGAACGTATGGCGAGATATAGCTGACAACCGAGACAAAAGCCGATGACAGCATTCAGCAACGCCGCCACACATGCAAACGTGGTGGCAATGTACCCAGCGGGATGGGCAACGATGAGAAATCCGATCGCGCCCACCGTGCCGGACAGCGCACCGACCGCCTGCCCCAGCCCGAACCACGGTGGTCGTTCATCCGCCAGCTCGACCGGCGGCCCCCAGCCAGGGGAAGCGATATGCCATACAGCAGTCCGTACGGCACCCACCGCGGGCCGGATACGGCGGTGGCGAAAAAAACCACCACCGGCGCGAGGAGTAACCAGCCGCTAGCGGTCAGAGCAAGTACGCCGAGGATAAGACTGGTCACGATTACAGCGGACCGAGGACCTCGCGGAACAGCCACGAACTCATCTCCTGAAGGGCGGGCCCGCTAGCGGCGAGCGACATCAACGCACAAATCAGGAAAGTCGACACGATGTGCTACCGACACGACACAAATCGATCGTGCGGCGGCTGACGAGCGCGGTGGCGAACATAACCCCTCGACCGTAGCAGCGAACACGACCGATGTGTTACCGATCCCACTACTTGCCAAAATGATCAAATCGGACGAACACGGGGCCAGTCACATGACAGGCTCCACATTCTCACCCACTGAAGTCGACCCATCGCTCATAACGGGTTCAAGCACTGCAAAGACGGCCGCCTGACACGACGCGGCATCGACAGGGACTCGTCATCTCACAAGTATGTGAGCGACGGCATACACACAGGGCGCCGCCACCGCCAGCGGGAGGACCGCGGCAAGGGGGTAGCTGAACCCAACCGCGCCATCGGCCTGGAGCTCAGCGATCCCACGGGCGACAACCGCGTCGATGACGACGGCCACCGCCGCGGCCACCGCCGCGATCACGGTGCCGTCGAGAACGGTCAGCACGCTGGACACCGCGCCGAAGACAGCCCCCACGACGACGCCCGTCGCAAGACCGGCGAGCCGGGTGAGCACCGGCCGGCCGGTGGAAATGGCCGCGCAGGTCCGCACGCACAGGACGGCTGAGCCACCGCTGGCGAGAGCGGCAGCCACCAGCGCGGCTCCGGCCACGCGGCTGGCCGGAGCAGTCAGCGAAGCCGCGTCCGCGTAGGTGGTGAGCATGGTCACGACGACCACCCCGCTAAGACCCGCGGCCATGTCCACCGTGACCCGCACGGACCGTTCCGGTGGATGATCGTCACTCGGCCCGCCAGCCACGCCGACGCCCGCCGCGGCACCGGTCTGACCCAGTCTCGCGGCGGGCGGGCTGGCCCGCCGTCGTGCCAGCTGAACGAGGATGACCACCGCCACCGCCACACCGACGACCCCGGCATAATCGCCGATCTCGTGCGAATCGGCGACCAGCGCGATGGCGTCCGAGACGAGCGCGGCCGATCCGGCGATCGCCAGCGTCCCCATGGAGCCCGCGAACGTCCGTACCCACGCCCAACCGAGAAGGAACTGCTCGACGGCGATAACGGCGACAAACGACAATGGCCCGGCACCGATGCCGACGACGAGCGCCGGGACAGCCGCGGCTACCGCAACGGAGACAGCAGTGAGGGACAGCCGCGGTCCGTTCGCCCGGCCTGGCCGCGGTGTCGGGACGGACGCCGACATACTGGCCGGCTCCGTCCTGGCGGCTGTTTCGGCTCCGCGGGCTCGCACGCCACCATGCTCCCATGCCCCGGTTACGACGAGAGCGACGAACCAGCTGAAGCCGACCGGACGAGTACACCACGGGCCACGGGCCACGGGCCGGCGGCTGCCGGCCACGACGGTCCTCACCCACCGGCGAACGGCGGGAGCACCTCCACCACGCAACCGTCCACGAGCAGCACGTCGGCATGCTCGCGGGCACCGACCGGGACATCCCCCACCAGGAACGCGCAACACGCCAGCACCGCCGCCAACCGTCCCGGGTGCCGCTCGGACACGGTGGCCAGCAGGTCGGCCAGGGTATCGGCGTGCTGCCGCTCCTCGGCTACCCCGGCAGCGTCCCGGGCCGCGGCCCAGTACCGGATCGTCACGCAGGCCACGGGGACCCCGGAAGCTCCGGCGTGTCACCTCGGGCCGGAAGCGGCCGGGCCGGGCCCGGCTGGGCGGGGAGCGGCCGGTCAGCACCCGCATGCTCGCCGTTGCCCGCGAGCAGTTCGGGCAGGTGGCGGCCGAGCCGGTCCAGCAGCCCCGGGACCAGCCCCGATTCGGCATGCCCGAACCCGGTTATGATCCAGAGCTGGCTGCCCTCCCCCGCGGCGGCAGCCAGCGAGTGAGGATGTTCCAGGGCGAAGTAGGTGTCCCGGTCCCCGTGAACGAACAAAACCGGCGTCGGCGCGATCCGGCCGACGACGTCAAGCGGAGACGCCGGGATCATCGGCCAGATCTCGGGCATCAGCCGTACGCCGAGCGCACGACGGGCGACGCGGCGGCCGGTGGCCGTCTCCGCGAGCCAGTTCACACGCCGCATCGACGGGGTGTCCCGGACATACCACCGGCTCGGCGCGCTCACGCTGACAACCGCGTCGACCGGGTTCCGTACGGCATACCCACGCACGGTCTCCCCGGTCCGGGCGAAGGCCGCGTGGCGGAGTACCGCGGCGGCGCCCATCGACCAGCCCATGGTGATGACGTTCCGGTAACCAAGCCGCCGAGCCGCCCCCACCGCCGCGTCCACATCCAGCACTTCAAGATCGCCAAAGGTGCACACACCTGAGGACCGGCCGTGGCCCCGCAGATCGGGCACGACCACGCCAGCGTACGGACGGATACCGGCACTGACCGCCCTGACCGGGGGCTTGTCACGCGAACCAGAAAAACCATGGGCGACGACAACTCCAAGATCAAAACTGTGACAGGTGGCGGAAGCAACACGGCCGTAATGGGTCGTGGCGAGGATCTCGCCGTCTGAGGTAGGGAGAACCTCGAAGACGGTATGAGTGGAGTGGGACACTCCGCTATCCTCCCCACAGGCCGGTGTTCGTTTCGCGCCCATGACGGTCGTGGAACGCGGGGGGCCGGTCGCAAGGTATCCGTGGGTCGACGCTGCCCCAACATCGCAACCGAACCCTGGAGGAGTCGACTTGAGCGTCGTCCTGTTGCTCACCAACGCCCCCGGACCGTCCGCGGAGTCCTTTCCCTCGCTTGGGCTCCTGACCCACACCGTTCGCGTCGCGCCGCTGGAGGCCAGCGCGCTCCTGGACGCTCCCCCGGTGGACGTCGTTGTGGTGGACGGGCGCCGGGAGCTCGTTGTCGCCCGCGGCCTGTGTCGTCTGCTGCGTACGACCGGACTCACCACGCCGCTGCTCGCGCTCGTCACTGAGGGTGGGCTGGCTGCGGTGTCAGCCGACTGGGGCGTCGATGACGTGGTCCTCGACAGCGCCGGACCCGCTGAGGTCGAGGCACGGCTGAGGCTCGCGATCGGTCGGATCGCGGCCGCCGGCGGTACCGCGGAAGCCGGTGTCATCCGGTCCGGCGACCTGTCGGTGGACGAGACCACCTACTCGGCCAAGCTGCGCGGCCGTCCGCTCGAGCTCACCTTCAAGGAATTCGAGCTGCTGAAGTACCTCGCGCAGCATCCGGGCCGAGTCTTCACCCGTGCTCAGCTCCTGCAGGAGGTGTGGGGTTATGACTACTACGGAGGTACCCGGACGGTCGACGTCCACGTGCGCCGGCTGCGGGCCAAACTCGGCCCGGAGCACGAGTCGATGATCGGTACAGTGCGGCACGTTGGTTACAAGTTCGTCGCGCCCCCGATCGCCCCGCTCCCTGACGACGCCATGCACAACCGTAACGACCGCGAAGTAGTCCGCGCCCCCCAGCGGGTCTCGCTCTAAGCGGTCGGCGCTGGGGGCTGTGCGGCGGAACATGTCCGCGCGGCCCCCAGCCGCCCGAACGTCCTAATGTCGCCTGATGGCGCTGTATCGGACCCGACAACTGACCCGCCACGATGTCGATGCCCTACGGGATCTAACAGCGGCGGCCGCCGAGACGGACGGGATCGCTCCCCTGTCCGATGACGCCATGGTGCGCATGTCACCTGATCCGCTCACACATGGGCAACACCTGATCAGCACCGTGCCAGACGTGCCAGACGTGCCAGACGTGCCAGACGTGCCAGACGTGCCAGACGTGCCAGACATATCAAACGCGCCAGGCGTGCCAACGCCGCGCCGGATCGCCGGATACGCCTATCTGGCCGACCACCTCGACAACACGTGGCAGGCGGAACTGGTCGTTCACCCCGGGCAGCGGCGCCACGGCCACGGCGGACGCCTGCTGGCCGCGCTGACCGGCTCCGCCGACCAAGCCGCCGCGCGGCTCAATGTCTGGGCACGCGGCGACCCGCCCGCTGCGGTGGCGCTGGCACACAGGTACGGCTTCGGCCGCGAACGGGTGCTGTGGCAGATGCGCCGGCCGCTGTCCGTCCTCCCCGGCGTGGAGCTGCCGGCAGGGGTCACCATCCGCCTCTTCGTCCCGGGACAGGACGAGGAGGCGTGGTTGGCTGTCAATCGCGCCGCCTTCGCAGGCCATCCCGAGCAGGGCCGTTGGACGGCGACCGACCTTCTCCTCCGAGAAGCCGAGCCGTGGTTCGATCCGGCGGGCTTCTTCCTCGCCGAGTCCGCCGGCCGGCTCGCCGGTTTCCACTGGACGAAGGTCCATCCCGCCGCGGCCGGCCGTACCGCGGAGCCGGCCATGGGGGAGATCTATGTCGTCGGTCTGGAACCCGCCTTCGCCGGGCACGGGCTCGGGCGTGCGTTGACCCTCATCGGGCTGCATCATCTGCGTGATCGGGGGCTGACAACGTCGATGCTCTACGTTGACGACATCAACCAACGGGCGATGCGCCTGTACGAGGGCCTCGGCTTCACCCGGCATCGCGCGGACATCTCCTACCTGCGCGAACCGGCGAACGGCCCGTTGACCTGATGTGCTGGCACCCGGCGCCGTGCGGAAACCCGCGGGCGCCCGCCATCGCCTCCTCTCCGGTCCGCTGCCGGGGCCACAGCGCGTCCGGCTCGGCAGGTCAGGCCGTCGGCCCGTCAACGAGACGGAAACGGTAACCGACGCCGCGGATGCTCTCGATCAGGCGCGGTTGTTCGTCGTCACCGGTGTCCCCGAGACGGCTGCGCAGGCGACGCACATGCACCGCAAGCGTGTTCGTCTCATGATTGGTTGTCCCCCAGACACGCTCGAGCAGCGTCTGGCGAGTAACCACGGAGCCAGCCTGTTCAAGCAGGATGCGCAACAACCTGAACTCCTGCGGGGGCAGCCGCACCGGTATCCCGTTCACCCGGACCTCGTAGGCGACCATGTTCAGAGTGACCCCGCCGACCCGCAGCACACCGGGCTCGGTCCGGTCCGCACCGAAGCCTCGGACGGATCGCACCAGAGCCAGTATTTCGTTGATCCGGTACGGCTTGGCAACGCAGGCGCTCGCGCCCGCGTCCAACCCAGCCGCGGCCTGGCGGCGGTCCTGCGGGCCAACCCCGAGCAGAATCGGCATGTCGTCGCGGGTACGGACGGTCCGCACCACCGTCACACCGTCAATGATCGGCAGCCGCGCGGAAATGATCACCGCTGCCGGTGCGAGGCGACCGATTTCCAGCAGCGCACGGGCACCGTCCACCGCGACCGTGACCTCAACGCCGTGGTCCGCGAGAACGGACAGAAGTTCGCTGTCCGCGGCCGCGTCGGCAACCAGCAGCGTCGGCCGCCGGCCGCCGGGCAGGGCGATCTCCTCCCCAGGGCGACGTTGTTGCGGAGCCGGGGACTCGTCTTCAAATGGCTGCACGAGATGCATCCGAGTGGCCGCGGTGAATTCGGGTGAACATGGGACCAGCCGCTGTCCGATTCAGCCGAAACGCCCGGTGATATAATCCTCGGTGCGTTTCTGTGTTGGATTAGAAAAAATCTTCTCCGTCTTGTCCATCTCCACCAGCCGTCCCGGATCACCGGTCTTGTCAAGCGTAAAGAATGCCGTAGTGTCACTGACCCGGGACGCCTGCTGCATATTGTGCGTCACAATAACGATGGTGTAACTCGCCTTGAGCTGGGCGATCAGATCCTCAATAGCGAGCGTCGAGATCGGGTCAAGCGCGGAACACGGCTCGTCCATAAGCAGCACCTGCGGTTCCACGGCAATTGCACGCGCGATACACAGCCGCTGCTGCTGTCCGCCGGACAGACCAGAGCCTGGCCGGCCAAGACGGTCCTTGACCTCCTCCCACAGGTTCGCGCCGCGCAGCGACTGCTCAACCCGCTCATCGAGGAGCGCCTTCTTACGGGTGCCGTTCAGCTTCAGGCCGGCGATGACGTTCTCGTAGATGGACATCGTCGGGAACGGATTCGGGCGTTGGAAGACCATACCGACGTTACGGCGCACGTTCACCGGGTCGACACCGGCACCGTAGAGGTCCTGCCCGTCCATGCGGACCTGTCCCTCAACCCGGGCGCCGGGCAGTACCTCATGCATGCGATTGAGCGTCCGCAGCACAGTCGACTTACCGCAGCCGGACGGCCCGATGAAGGCGGTGACATTTTTCGGCTCTATGCTGAACTGGACATTGGAGACGG
This sequence comes from Protofrankia sp. CiP3, assembly GCF_917627345.1. Taxonomy (NCBI): domain Bacteria; kingdom Bacillati; phylum Actinomycetota; class Actinomycetes; order Frankiales; family Frankiaceae; genus Protofrankia; species Protofrankia sp. CiP3. Next base: position 59,572 of record NZ_CAKJTM010000019.1, read on the forward strand.
CCTTGAAATTGCCATAATAGGCGGTCAGTCCGGAAACATCGATACGGGTGGCCATGAGTTACCTCGGCTCGTTGTGCCGCAGCCGTACGATGACCGGTGCGGACGGTACGGGAAAAACGACAAGCGTGGGTGCGGACAGCGCAATGACCATCATCGGACCCGGGCGAATCGAGCTACAATCCGGGCGATAGCACTCAGCAACATCACCAGAACAATGAGCGTCAACGCGGCGGCCCAGGCCCGGTCAATGGCCACCTGCTGCGGTGCCCCTGCCTGTGAGTAGATATAAAGCGGCAGCGCTGACTGCGGCCCGGAGAACGGGTTGAAGTTGATGGCGTCGTTCCCGAAAATGGTCAGCAGCAGCGGTGCGGTCTCACCGGCGACCCGAGCCACCGCGAGCATGACACCGGTCACAATGCCGGGCAGCGCGGTCGGCACGACAATTTTGAGAATGGTTCGCCACCGGGTGACACCCAACGCGTAACTGGCCTCACGCAACTCGTTCGGGACGAGTTTGAGCATCTCCTCGGTGGACCGCACGACGATGGGAATCATCAAAATAGTCAGGGCGAGCGCGCCAGCGAAGCCGGACGGATTCTGGTTGAGCGCGAGCAGGTAGAACGACAGGATGAACAGACCCGCGATGACCGAGGGCAGGCCGGTCAGTACGTCGACGAAGAAACTGATGGTCCGGCTGATCCGCCCGCGGCCGTACTCGACCAGATAGATCGCGACCAGCATGCTGAAGGGAACCGCGAAAAGACTTGCCAGGGCGATCTGCTCCAGGGTCCCGACCAAAGCGTGGTAAATGCCACCGCCGGCGTCCCGCGCCCCGATATTTCGCATGGAGGTGGTCAGGAAGTCGTAACTGACCCGCTGCGCACCCTTGGCGATCACGCTTGCCAGCACCGCGACCAGCGGGATAAGCGCCAACAGGAAGGCGAGATAGACCAGCGTGGTGACGAACCGGTCGACGGCCTTCCGGGTACCTTCAACCATGGCCGACGCCACGGTCTGGCCAATCAGGTAGAGCACACCGACAATCAGCACAAACTGAATCTTGCTGTCTATCGGCGCCACAACATATAGCAACACGGTGGCCACGACCGCACCGGCGCCAATAGCCGCGAGCGTGGTCAGCGGCAGCTTCTGGCCGGTCAGGTCCATGCCGCCGGGGCTGGTCGCCGGGGCGATAGTCGTTGTACTCATCCGGTGGCCCCCGAGAATTCACGCCGACGGGCGATGACTGCCCGGGCCATTATGTTGACGAGCATGGTGACAATGAACAACACGAGACCGGACGCGATGAGCGCCCCCCGGCCGATGGGATTGGCTTCGCTGAAGCCGTTCGCCACGTTGGCCGCGATGGTGTTGCCGGCCGGCGACAGGATATGCCAGGAAATGTTAAAGGACGCGGGCAGCACCAGTGCGACCGCGATCGTCTCCCCCATCGCCCGGCCGAGTCCCAGCATGGACGCGCTGATCACTCCGGGTTTGCCGTACGGGAGCACCGCTGTCCGGATCATTTCCCAGCGGGTCGCGCCGAGGGCGAGCGCCGCCTCCTTGTGCGGGTTCGGCACCTGGAGAAAAATCTCGCGGGAAATCGCCGCGACAATCGGCAGAATCATGATGGCCAGGACGATCGAGGCGACGAAGATCGATCGTCCGACAAGGCCGTCATCCGTACTGAACAGGGGGATCCAGCCGAGATAGTCGGTCAGCCACTGCTGCAGACCGTTCATTCTTGGGACAAGAACAATCAGGCCCCAGAGTCCGAAAACGACGCTGGGGACCGCCGCAAGCAAATCGACGATGAACGCCAGTGGGGTAGCGAGACGGCGCGGGGCGTACGCCGTGATGAACAGCGCGATTCCAACTGCCACCGGCACAGCGATGATCATCGCGATAACAGCTGTGAGCAGCGTACCGAACAGCAGGGCCGCGATTCCGAAGACCGGCGGAGATGCATTGGGAAACCATTCGGTCGTGGTGAAGAAGTTCCCGGTGTTGGCCTGCAGCGCGCTCGTGGCCTCAATCACCAGGAAAGCCGCGATCGCCGCGATAAGGACAAGCAGGCCGATGCCGGCCGCGCGGGTCACGTTCTTGAAGAAGAGATCCGCGGGGCTGACCCGCGCATGCGCACTGCTACTGACGGACTTCTTGAGCGCTGGTGGCCCATTGCCTCCCGGTGAACCCGCGCCCTGGCCATCCGATTCACTGCTCATAATGCCTCTCAACAGGTGGTGTTGGCTGGTGTGCCCGCCCGGGTCGGCCGCCGGGTGCGCGATCACAATCGCTCTCGCGCACCCGGCGGCCCTTGGAGCCAGCCGCGGTCGGCACACCGGCGGTCGTCCGGTCAGAATCCGTCGCTCCGGCCGGCGGGGAAAATGACTATGAGATGGTCGCCACGACCGAGCTCACCTTGCTGGCAAGATCGGTAGGAAGCGGAGCGTAACCGAGATCGGCGATAGCGGCCTGACCATTCGTGGAGGATGTGTAGGTCAGGAAGGACTTCACCAGAGTGGCCTGACTCGCGGCCAGACCCTGCGTGCAGGTGATCTCGTAAGTGACAAGATAGATCGGGTAGGCACCAGGAGTGGTCGCCGTGTAGTCGAAGGTCAGCTTCAGGTCAGGCGCCGGAGCAACCTTCGCCGTACTCACACCCTTGGAGGTGGCCTCGGTACTGACCGCCACATACTCACCGGCACCATTTTTGATCTTTGCTGTCGAAAGGCTCGCGTTTTCCGCGAAGGAGAGCTCGACGTAACCGATGGCGCCAGCGGTCGTCTTCACGGTCGCGGTCACCCCGTCGCTGCCCTTGGAGCCCTGGCCGCCCGGAGCCTTCCAGTCCGAGCCCGAAGCGAACGTCCAGTCGCTCGCGGCGGCACCGGCCAGGTACTTGGTGAGGTTGTCCGTGGTGCCCGAACCATCCGAACGATGCACCGAGACGATCGTCGTACTCGGCAGCGTCACGCCGGGATTGTCGGCCGCGATCACCGGGTCATTCCATTTGGTGATCGCACCAGAATAGATCTTCGCCAAGGTCGGGGCGGAGAGCTGTAGATCTTTCACGCCAGCGAGATTGTAGATCACCGCGACCGGCCCGGCGACCATGGGGAGGTTGACGAGTTGCCCGCCGGTGCAGCGCTTGGCCGCGCTGGTTGCCTGGTCACCACTGATCGCCGAATCCGAGCCGGCAAAATCGATCTTTCCGTCCACGAACGCCTGCTTACCGGCAGCAGAGCCGACCGGCTGGTAATTGATCGTAGATCCGGAACAGGCGGTCTGGTACTTCTTGACCCACTCGTCCATCGCGTTCTTCTGCGCGGTCGAGCCCGAGGCGACGATCGACCCTGTTGCGCAGGAGATCGCGCCCGTGGCAGTGCCCGCCGTCGAGCTCGGCGATGCCGTGTTGTTGTCGGAACCGCAGGCGGCCACCCCCAGCACCGCCGACATCGCAAGGCCCATGACCGCGACCTGACGCTTCCCTATATTCACAAGCGACCCTTCGTCTTCAGCGCAATAGCGCCGTTCTGTCCGCCCCCAGACTGGGGTGCCGGCAAGAATCGAAGCGATTCAACATGAACGAAAGATGAACGGAAGCGAACATAAATCAGGCGGGAATCGAAATAGATCGGGGGCCCAGGACGGATTCACACGGATTCGTCACGCCGGGTACGGCCAATTATCCTACACCCGCCAGGTCGGTCGACGCACATTCGATCACTTCTCGATCTGCCGGCATGCCGCCCGGCGCGATCTCATTTTTGCAGCTAAAGATCGAATTCTGGCAACCAGAGCCCGCGCCTCGCCGCAGAGCCACGCTGCCCGCGTCCAACGAGAATCACGGTCTACGGCGTGTTGCGGAAGTCGTCGTTCGACCAGGGAGCCGCCTCCATGCGGTTCCCTGGCAAGGCCACAGACCACAGACCACAGGCCACACCGATACCGATACCGATACCGGATGCGTGGTAACGGTGTAGCCGAGACCGCGTCCAAGCGCAGCCGAGGAGGCTGCGAGCTCACGAACGGCCGCCGCGCTGAAAACTCCCCATCCGCCGGGATGGATCCGACCGGCGCCCCCGGCGAACCTATCTCCATGAACAAAAGAACCGCACCACCCGGACCGGAAACCGGCGGGCCAGTAACGATCACCAAACACATTGACGGCACACGGATCAGTGTCAGCGTCAGTACCCAGCCAGGGATGGGCACAGAGCCATGCGCGCTCCTGCTCCGCCTGCTGCCGTCACTCCTTGACGTCCTCTTCCGCGCCTACCTGGCATCCACCGAAGCGTGTCAACCCGCCAACGCCCTCACGGAGGCGGCCCTCATGACGGTGGACGACGGTGTTCAGGCGTGCATACCGGCAGCTGAGCATCTGATACACGCGCACTCACACCGGGCCGAACAGCGAGAGCATTCGGTCACGGTCTGCGAAGGGAGTACCGTATCCGATCTTTGTTGGATACTCAATGAGCTACCGGCCCACGCTCGTCTCGTTGACTTCGCCAGCGATACTGATGTCACGCTCGTCTTTCACGCCGACAGCGTTGCCTTGGCCACCGACCATGACTGACAGGCCCCACTCTGGGCCCGATCAGATCGGTGCCCGCTGTAGTTCCAGATCAGCGCGACTCTCACACCAGTAGGGGCCTTCGTCCTCCACCACATCCGTCATGATCACATGATGACGTCCGACGTGTCCCTCGGGGAGCAGGCAGGTCAGTCCATCCGCTCGGCATCCTGGCGCGGTAGCCGTTGTAGGTGTGGCCCATATCAGCCATGCCTCCTGATTGCCCCAGCCCTGAAGAACAGCCATATGATTGTCGGGATGCCCGGCCTCAAGCGCGCATGTGACCTCGTCCGCTACCTCATAAGCCGCCCCCGGGATGCCGTCAAGCCGGCTGATGACCTCGTCGGGCACACGCTGCCACACACCACAGGCACCATCGTCGATGGAGATGCCCATCGTCGTCCCCTTCCCGCAAATACACAAAGATCCAAACTACCTCATCGCGGCTCGATTCCACCCGAGTGGACCAGCCACATCACGGAAGATTGCTCCAGGACCGGCCTGGTGCGCTCAGGGCGGCTAGGGCGTGTCTGATGGATGTTGGTCGATGTGGACATTGATCCGCACGATCAAAGATCCATCAGACACGCCCTAGCTCCGATACAAGCACGTACAACCCGGAGCTCGCACACCGGGTAGAAAATTTCTGCTTTGTCTTGACTCCAAAAAATAATCAGTCTTACAATCGTCCCGATTGCTATTAATTGTCACAATCAGATTGAAAATATTCCCATAAAAACCTCCAGAGCTATCTCGATTGCAGCTGCTTCTTATGGCGTGTCCCGGAAGTCATCGTTCGATCAGGAAGCCGGACAGATGACTTTCGAAACACGCCCTACCGCCGGTAGTCTCCAGGAGTGCCCGACGGCAGGGGTATGGATCAAGGAACGGGGTTGGGGTGCGTGCATCGTAAGGCGGAGGGAGGAGCCATCCTGGCTCCTGGGGTGTCGACCGCGACGAGCCGGGGTGCCCGTGCATCGCACGGCGATCCACGGGGAGTGACGCGGCGAGGTGCGCGCCAGCCCCGCGACGCCACTCCCCCTCTTGTCGATCTTTCTAAGGAAGCACTCGTCCACGAATAGTTACCGACAGCCGAGCGTGTACTGCCGCACCAGCGACCACGGTGGCAACCCGTGGTGTCGCGGCAATAATGATCAATGCGCCGTCGGTTGACCCCGCATTACCTTCTTCTACCTCACGAGGACGCGGAAGCGCCAAAACAGTGACGTCGGACGCAACCACTGTCGCGCTGTCGGCTTCGGCGCCCGGCGCCGTCGATGTATCGCCGGTGGGTTCTGGGAGCGCCATTGACATAGCCCCATCCCGCGACGCAGCCCCATCCCGCGATCTTGTTTCTACAACCTCCGCTGTGGTGGATGCCGCAAGCACATCCACCCGATCACCCACACGCAGGAACGCGACGGATCCAGCATCGGTGATCCGGACTGGCGTCGCGACCAGGCCATGAGCACTCTGCCGCTGAGTGAGCAGCCCGGGGCCGAGAAAGCGTGCGTCGGTGATCGTCTCACCACGGCCGACCGGTGCGGCCAGCGTACGACCAACGGCATCCTCGGGGTGCCGGGCAGCGCCCGCTGGCACCGCTTCCGCTGGCAAAGACACGATCCGGATGTCAGTTGGGGCAATAACCGCTCCGCCGTCCAACTCGACCGCCGCCACGACCACCGCCGTGCCGGGCAGCGGATGGCTGGAACGCAGCGCACCAGTGGCAAGAAGCAGGGTCAGAGCAGCGCAAAGACCCGCGAGAACCCGCCGCCGGGCCCCAACCGCGAGCCGCCAGGCACGGACCTCCCCGATGCGCGCCGGTACGCGTCCGGCAAGCCACATCGCGACCTCCAGGATCCTCGCGAACAAACGAGAAGATCACGTTAGCCACCGAACGGGAAACCGTCATGGCCGGAGCACACGCTGTGGACAAAGCATCGCTCACCCACACTCGAGGCCGCGCCCTGTGGAAAAACAGACTCCGGCCACGATCTCGAAACAGTCACTCCCGTGGAGAGCTGTTACCAGTGCCCCAGGCTCCCGCAGGAGCCCGGGGAGCCCGGGGAGCCCGCATCGATCAAGCCGCAGCCGTACTCGAGCCGCCGGAGGAACTGGACGAGCTGGACGAGCTACCTGAACTGGACGATGACGCCGTACTTGCTGAGGCCGACGAGCTTGCGGCACTCGACGTCGCGTCCACCGAACCGCCCCCTGCGGGCGTACCAGCCCCAACGGTTTCCTTGCCGGACGTATCAGCGCCGGCTTCCTTGCTGACCTTTTCCTTCGCCCGGTCTCGGGCTCCACCGCCACCGGATCGGCTGTCGGTCTTGTAGAAACCGGCGCCCTTGAACACGACGCCGACCGAGCTGAACACCCTGCGCAGTTTGCCGCCACAGGCCGGGCACTCGGTCAGCGCCGCATCGTTGAAACTCTGCACAACCTCAAGATCATTATCGCACGCGGTGCAGCGGTACTCGTAGCGCGGCACGGACTCCTCCCAGGAGTTAGCACTCGACTTCGATGACTGCCAACTCTAACCCGAGATGATACCGGCGCGTCGGAGACCACCCCCAGAGCATGGATCCGAGCCGGCCGTCCGCCTCAGTGCGGGCGATGATAAAAATAATCCATACTTTACACGCCAGACGCGCTACCGCATGTCCGCCAGGACGCCGGACGCCCCGCAACGTACGGTGGCATGCGGCGCGACGATGACATGAACGCCCACGTCATGCGATTCAGTCGGAACGTGGGCAACCAATTCGCGATCATGAACTATCGCCACGATCAGCGCACCTGCTCTCACGCGCCGTAATGCTCGATCGTAAGATCCACCGCCACGCCCAAGACGCCCTCCACGCACGTCAGCCGCCAGCGCCGGAACAACGATGACATCCACCTGAGAAAGATCAACAACCTTCGCGCCGAGGGGCGGCTCACGAGTTCCAAAAGCGCCCGCGATCAGCGATCCGTTGTACTCCCGGAAGTCCAGATCAAGATCGGGTCGCATGGACGGCAGCAGGATACCCACTCCCCGAGCCCGAAGCTGAACGAGAAGTCTGCCGGTCTCCGGCTCACCAGGCAGACTCACATACGCGGCCACCCAACGGGCCGCGGCCACCTCCGGGAGGGCGAGCACCCGGCGGGTCAACAAAGCGGACGTGCGCCCGCCCATCGAAGCCACCGGCGACGAGCCACTCAATCCAAGATCTTTATCGGCAGCCCGGCTGGCGCGGGCCGCCAGCAGACGCGCCCGCAGCTCCGCCTTCGCCTCGTTGCGAGCCCAGTCCGCGGGCATATCAGAAAGCGTCGCGGTCGAGATGATGGGGCGGACGCTCGGCCCGCAGCCGCTCGATGTCGGTGTCCACGCCCTCCTCAGGCACGTCCTGGTCATCGCCCCAGCCGATGTCACGGTCGTCGTCGGACCGCGCCTCGTCCCACATGAGCGTTTTCCTCCCTGCTTCGGAAGCCTCCGCCATCCTGTCCGGCCCTGCGGGCGCGGCTGGCCCAGCAGCGGTCTCACCGGTCCAACGTCCCGATCCCTGGCTGATGCCCGCGATCACGCCTCGGCCTGTCCAGATCCGCCCGTCGGCAGACCGGGATCCCCCGCGGCATTGACGACCAACGCAATCGCGCCCGCGACTGCGTCCAACGCATCGCGCACACCTGCCGAGTATGCCTCGAATTCACCGCCTGACCTGCGCATTCCCTTCTCTGTCAGAAGTTCGGGCACGACATCGATCGCAGCCCGCACAGCGCAACGATAGCGGGCTACCGAGAGCGGCGGATCCCCATGCGGGTCTTGATCATATGCCTCGTCGCGATCCAGCATCGCCCGAACCACGTCGCGGCGAGTTACCGGTACCACCATCTGTATCCTCCCGGAGAATTTGCTGTTCAGCAAAACAAACCATAGCGGCGTACTTGGCAACCAGCAAAGCCGTTACGCTGTTCGCGTGGACGACGGTGAACGTCTGGTCGGCATCGGGGACATAGCCTTCCAGCTAAAGATCACGCGCCAGGCGGTTGACTACTGGACGCGCAGGGACCCACAGTTCCCCACCCCCCTGCAGGTCATCAACGCGCCTACCGCGAGCTCCAAAGGCACCCGCGTGTGGCGTAAACGCGATGTCGACGCGTGGATCGTCGAGTACTACCGGCGGCGGAGGACCTAGCGGCCAAAGACAACATGATCGTAGTTCTTTTCACCTGGCCGGCGCCCCCGAGGGGCGCCGGGAGGCCCGTATGGGCCGGATCGACGTCGCCAATCTGACAGCAGCCCCGGAGCAGGCGGCCACAGTTCATTTCACGCGCCCAACGGGCTTCGGGGAACGGCGACGTCGATCTTCGTGCTGCCCGACAATGCACATGCACTTGCAGCTGCAATCGCAGCCACGGATTCGAGTGGCTGCGACCGCGGTGTCGGGTACCACTAACGGGCCACGCCAGATCCAGGCCAGCCCACTCCGCTCGGCCGACGATGCCCTGTCGATCAAAGCTGTCGAAGGAAATTTCGATAACCTAGTATCTTTAGCAAGTTTACTGGCGAGTGGAAATGGCGCTGGCATCAGAGCCGGGAATCCTCGCGCAGCTCCGAGCCTCGAATCCTCGACCAGGACACATCCGTAGATCCATAATAATTACACTCCGCAACAATAATCGACCATGACTTCGTGGGCTGTAACGATCTGGGCCACGGTGCCACGATGTTGACTTCCAGCGATGGCCAGCCGAAGCCCTCAGCCCGATCCAAAGATCATCTATCTCGACAGCTGATGGCAGGACAGCTTTGGCCCCTGGCCCTGATCCCGCCGATGAACACATAACGATCTTCGATGGCAGGACCCTCCCGGGATCTCTCCCACCCGTGCCCCATCGCGGGTCACCGATGTGAGCGCCCGCTGTCATCGGCCCACAGCACCGCGATCAGCGGGGTGCCGCTCAGCGGCATCCTGCTCAGGGGAAGCACCGCCGGCCGCTTCGAGCAGAACTTGCAAGAGCCGTACCTGCCGGGATGAAAGACCGGCCACAAAGTGACGCAGGACTGTGTCCTGATCCGTGACCTGGCCCAACAAGGTGAGCATTCGTGCGGAGGCGTACTCCTCCTGACATCGGGTCGCACGGTACATCCACACCCGTCTGACACGTACCCGTTCGACATGCCCCTTGGTGATAAGGCGGCCGAGCGTGGTGGCTACTGTGCTGTGCGCGAGTCCGCCAGCCAGCATCTGCTGAATAGCGCCGGTACTCATGGGCGTCCGCGCAGCCCATAGCGCCGCCAGGACGGCTCCTTCAAGTTCGCCTGGTTGGCGGCGGGCCGTCACACCGACGGTATCCCGCGTCCGATCGGTCGATGTCTGGCCGGTCGATGTCTGGCCGGTCTTTTTCTGGCCGGTCTTTTTCTGGCCGGCCGCCGCCCAATCCGTATTGTCGTGACGATGTCCGGACCATGGGCCAAGAGTGGTCAACAAGGGCCATCCTCGGGGGCTCGAATGACTGCGGAGCTGAAGGGCCGTCCGTGGCGTGGGCCGCGACGATGCCCCGTTCAGCCTGATGGACGTGAAAGAAAGCGGACCGGAGCCCGCTCAGACCCGCCAATCCCGCTGGAAAAATCAGACGGAGATGTGTTGGCGGGAACAGAAAGCCGGTGCGGAGTGACAGACGGTCTCCCGGTCGGGAGCGTGGCGCGACCGACGTCGGTGAGTCACCGATCTCGGCCGCAGCGACCGTGGAGCACCCTGTCGGGAACCAAGCATGACCGCGCGGAAATTCCGATCGAATCTTATTCGATCATGACTCGTCGCGCGCGCCGGGAAACCCCGGCCACCGGCTGGCACATACCTATCTCGGCGGCCCCCGCCGGACCATGGCATAGCGCAGGACCCAGCCCCGCGAGCGGCCACCGAAGCTGGCCACGCCGACCAGTTGGGCCGCTTGGCGGTTGTGGACTGGTACACCTTCCCAGCCAGAGGGCAGGCCGGGGGAAAACATCGAAAGCACGCCGTGCAGAGCCCTGGTCGCAAGCGTCAAAATAAGATTGGAAAACTGCTGGAACCGACGCGGAAACTGCCCGAAACGACTAAGAGCGCCCGAGGACAGGACTGTCCGGCCCGCGGCTCCCCGCATCCCGCCCGGCCACGTTGTCCTCAGTCGGCGCCCACCAGCAGGGCGCCTTCCTCCGCAGCCTTGCCGGATCGGGCGCGGATGAGCCGTTCGCTGGTCGAACGCCCTATCCTCGGGCGCTCTAAGAGAGCAGCGGGAATGGTCGTCCGACCGGCTGCTTGCGAGAGCCTGCTCCACCGGCGCGGCAGCCACGCGGACGGGGGCCCCGATCATGCCTGAAAACGAATCTCGGACAGGTTCCGGCACGCCACCGACGACAAACCGGATACGGAGCGTCCAGCTCGACAAGACGACAGCATGCCCCATTCGTCCACCACGAGCCCATCCATTCGGACATGGCTTCGCGACATGTGCTGTAGCCCGCCCGTCTGTAGTCACGTGGGCCCGGACATCGGCGCCCCATCCGCTCGATGAGCAGTTTATGCACGAGGGACGGATCGGCGCATGCGCAATTGGGCGGAAGCTACTGTGGTTACTCCCTCAGAGTGAAACCGATCCGACCGCCCAGCCCAGCACGGAGCAAAGCGATACACATCAAGACCCAAGCGGGCAGACTCACGCGTAGCGCACATAATAAGCCGCTCAGGGCGACGGAGCCGGACCGTCTCACTACTCCACAAAGATCAACAAAGGATCCGTTCACAGCGATCGCGCACTCAGGCCATCCAGCCACAGGTACCAGTGCCGCGTTTGAAGTCAGCACCGAGCCCGCGGGAAACTTCCGTCATCAGTGATAGAGTCATGCTACCCGTAGCTGCTCGGTCCGCACCAGTGCATCACAGGTCTCCTCCGTACGTATCACATCAACGCACAGAGAAATCACGAATACATTCAAGGCCTCCTGGACGGCAACCACCGACTCATGCGCGGGCACAGGACAGTCAAGCTCCAGGAACATACCCAGCTTGTCGAGTTCATCGACGCAGAGTGACACGTTCCCCAGCTGTGCCATCCGCCGGGTCTTGGCCACCCGTACCGTCGGGCAGAAACCCATGTTCAGGATCGCCTGATGCATCTGGTCACGATCGGCGACTTCGGTCTCATATGCATCACACGCCTGGGCATTAACGGTCGGCCGTCGCAACGCGAAAAAGTGACGGTTGTTTATCGTGCGGAGGCGCGGGAAGGCCACGCCCAGCCGGCTGTCTTCGAACGTCCAGCGATCGGGAGCATACGCCTGGTCATCCTGAAAGAACGGCTCGCCCAGCTCGACGCCTCGCGCCTTGAGGGCCAAGAGGAGCGCCTCCCTGTCTCCCACATGGAACTTGACCTTAACCTCGCGCACACAAGCCTCCCCATCGTCTGTCCCGCCATCCCCCCGACGCGACAGCCTGGCACATAACCGGACGACCAGAAGTGACACCCACCGCCAAAGCTATAGAGTTAGTCGGACGTCGGACTCCGACGGAGTGGTCATAGCCACATCTTTCTGGCGCGCATCTGGGCCAGTCAACACGGCATCGACCCTCAGCTGGCAACCAGCAACAGTGAGCACACGTTCCACCCTTCCATCCGGCGGCGGTGCATTGGTTCGAGAGCCACTTGCTTCCGTCCTGGGAGGCTCGCTCCATCCCCGGCCGCCGTGTCCCGCCATCCCATGCTGGTTGCGACGGAGCGCCATGTCACAAACATGTTGCACGCGTGATGCGCGAAAATGCCACTACCGCCACCGAGCGCCGGAGCGGAGCACCCCGGCCGCCCGCAAGGCGGGAGCACGGACGAGCAGCCTGCCGGCCGCGAGAGCGAAACCACCAACAACCGGATGGTGCTCGATCCGCTGCCTTCGGGCAACTCCGGTGCCCTTACGAAACCGGCCCGGCGGATCGCAGTCCGCCGCGGCGTGGCCCCACGTCGCACTGATCGTGATCGCGGGCCGGTAACAACAGAAATATTGCCTGTGGCGACGACTCGGCGCCACAGTTGTCTACAAAAAATGACACATTTATTACGGTTTGTAATATTTTCGACCATTTTTCGTTCGACGACACCGCCGCGCACCCATAGCTGCCGAGCCGAGGATCACCCGCCGGCAGCGCCAGCCAATACCACTGAAGGGATTTCTGGCACGTTGACGTAGATACCTCGAATTTTCGGCATCCAAACTCGGCTGAGAACACCCGGCAAGAGGGAGGGTAGATCAAGAAACAAGATTGCGGTGCGTGCATCGCGGACGGCGCGGGGAGTCGCCGGAGGTGGTGGGTGGTGGCCGACGAGCCGGGGTACCCGTGCATCGCGCGGCGATGGACGAGAAGCGACCGATGGGGAGCGATGACGCGAGGTGTATGCCCCGGCCCCGCGTCCACTGTTGCCGGGCGCTCATGCCCGGCAGGACTATCCGGCAGAGTCCTGTCGCACCTCGACGGTATACCACGGACCCCTCGCCGATCTTTGTGATCATTATCATCACGCACCACAAAAGCTCCGGAGGGGGACCGCCGACGATCAATGGACAACCAGTCGGTCAAGATCGCCCATAAAGACCCCGGTATGCTCCGGTACAGATCAGTTGCGGACATCGCATCACGAGGAGTAGCGGATGGGACCTGCCTCAACGGACGGTCGCGCCCGCGACGGCTCTGACAACGACACCACCGCCGGGGGTGCTGGCGACAGCACTGGCACTGAAACCACTGTCATGCCCCGGCCCGTGAGAGACCGCCAAGGCTTCCACGCAATGATGACCGGGCGGCGCCGGCTGTGGCTACCGATCGGTGGTGGGATCGCGGTTGTCGTCGTCGTCCTTCTCCTCCTGTTCCTCCTGCTGGGCGGCGGAGGCGGTTCATCGGCGCCTGTCGCCGGTGCAACCGGGCACACCCCCACCACAGGCTTGGGCGCCTCCGCCGGCACCCATGACCGCTGGGTGCTTGTCGCCGATGCGCACCCGCTGGACGGGCAGTCCGTGCCGGCCGGTGTGGATGTGACTCTGAACCCGGGCACGGATACTCTCGACAAGGTCGAACGGGTCAAGTTCTCGCTCGACGGCAACACGCTGCTCGACGACCGGGACGCACCGTTCACGCTCCACCTCGATGCCGTTGCGGCCGGAAAACACACGCTGACCGCCCGGGTCCGCACCAACAGCGACACCGTCGAGGTGACGGCCACCTTCACAGCCACCGGGGATGGATCGACATCGGCCACCCCGTCCGCGGTCGCCGCACCTGCCGCGGTGGTACCACCCGCCGTGCTGGCTGAAATACCAACCGCCTCAGCACCGCTGCGGACAGTAACGGTATCCACCGCGGATCAGCTGACCGCCGCGCTCGCGGCGGCCCAGCCAGGGGACCTCATCCAACTCGCGGACGGCCAGTACACAGGCCACTTCGTGGGCAACCGGACAGCGAATGCAAAGGCTCCGATCACTGTGCGTGGCTCACGTAATGCGGTGATCGACGGCGGGTCGATCAGCGAAGGCTACGGTTTCCATCTCGACAAGGCCGACTACTGGCGACTGGAGGGTTTCACCATCCAGAACGGCCAGAAGGGAGTGATGACCGACCAGACCCACGGCGCGGTCATCACCGGCCTGCTCGTGCGCAACGTTGGCGACGAGGGCATCCACCTACGGAACTTCTCCACCGACAACTTCGTCGTCGGATGCACCGTGAACGGTACCGGTCGCAAGGAGCGCGGATTCGGCGAGGGCATCTATATCGGCACGGCCAAGTCGAACTGGGAGCGTTTCAGCGGTGGGAAGCCGGACAACTCCGACCGTAATCAGATCATCGGTAACACCATCAGTGGGATCACCGCCGAGGCCGTCGATATCAAGGAAGCCACAACCGGCGGAGTCCTGAGCAACAACAGTTTCGACGGATCAACTATCACCGGGGCGAACTCCGCGGACTCCTGGGTGGACGTGAAAGGCAACAACTGGCGTATTGAGGGCAACATCGGCGTCAACAGCCCGAAGGATGGCATCCAGACTCATGTGATCATCGATGGCTGGGGTACGGGGAACATCATTACTGGAAACAAGCTGGATGTCCGCGGCCCCGGCTACGGAGTCAGTATCGACAAACCGAACAAGACCCAGAATACCGTCTCCTGCAGCAATACTGTCACCGCGGCGGCCAGCGGCCCGTTCAACGTAACCTGCTCGCGGTGAGCTGCCCTGTCCATCGAGACCTGACGCCGTGCGAGAATCGCACCGGCTCGCACAGGACAGCTGTGCCAAAAATGTGGCACAGCGCACCAGCGGCCCCGGGCCCTGGGGCGAGGGCCCGCCACCGCTCACCGAGCCGCCGTAATGCCCAGATTTTTCGGTCATGAACACTACGGCGACGGAAACAGGCCCGTGGGCCACGAACAGCGTGCGGATGTGACCGCGCCGCAGAGAGGCAGGCCTATGGGGGCGGTAGGCATCCCGGGCGTGGCACCTCCTGCGGGCCACGCGTCCGCAGCTCGGCTACCTCGCCGTACTCGGCCTCGTGACCCGCAGGAGAGAAAAGATATCAGGATCCGCCCTGTGACGCTCCGTGCAGCTCCAGTTTCTCGCTGGCCAGCAGATCCTGTAGTTCACGCACTGCTTCCCGAAGGCAGTCGGCAAAGACGGTCATCTCGTCAGCTACCGAAAGCGGCGTGCTCAGATAGAGGTTGAAACTGTCAGGAAGCAGGACGTAAGCGATGCCGATACACCGCCTGCTCGTCGATCCGAAACCGAGGTACTGGACGTTCGTAGAGGGCACGGAGCTCGTACTCAGGTAATCGTCCCGCATCTTGAGCCAGCCTGGAGTTTCGTACAGGGCGAGTGGCTCGGTCACCCCCAGCTCCTCGCCGCGCCGTTTCTGAATAAGCTGCAGCTCCCACAGGTGTTGCTCGGGCGCCTGCCCCGCCTGGCACTCCTTCGCGCGTTCCACATGCTTTTCGGCGGCCGCCCGGAACGCTGCTCTGCGGGCCGCAGCGTCCATGCCTGGGTCATCCATCGTCGCTACGAACCGCATCACCTCGGGCGTGACAACGCGCATCGCCTCCGTACGCCCGTACTGGTACTGTCTCGTGGCGATCGACTCGTAGGTCGTGCCCACCAG
Source organism: Protofrankia sp. CiP3 (assembly GCF_917627345.1). NCBI lineage: Bacteria > Bacillati > Actinomycetota > Actinomycetes > Frankiales > Frankiaceae > Protofrankia > Protofrankia sp. CiP3. Next base: position 75,304 of record NZ_CAKJTM010000019.1, read on the forward strand.
TCCTTTGGCACGTTTGTGGGCCAGTTGAAAGGCCAGCTGTACGAACGCATCAGGTGACATCCGTAGCTCTTTGGCCCGGTTGGCACCAAAATCGTCGAACGACAGGATGGCTGTGGCGGTGTCGGCCCTATAGGCCGCGAACGACGCGGCGGCGGCCCGTACGTCGGCCCGCAGGTCGTCGTCCAGCAGGAACTCAACAGGAACGACGCTCGGCACCCCCCGGGCCTCGGCACCGGCCACCGGGCGCTCCTCGGCCGCCGCGCCCACAAGCACGTCGACGAAATTGAGAACCGTAGTTCCGTCCAGGCTGCAATGCTCTACGTTGATACCTGCCGTACCGTCCTCAAAGACGATTAGTGATACGGCCTTGTCGAACCACCGATTACCGCTGTCACCGTGCAGCAGCTGGTCACACGCCATCAAGGGGTCCTTGGGCGCGAAGTCCTCCAGACACATGCAGAACAGCGCGCTCTCTATCGTCTCAAACACGTCCGCGTTGCTGGGATGGCAGGCGAGCAATGCCTGTCGGCTGGCTGCCCAGTCGGCCCGAGCCTTGGTGGTGAGATGCCCGACCGGCTCCTCCCACGCGGGCCGCGTCGCCGCAGCCTTCATGATTGTGTGCAGCCCCGCCACGAGATCGTCAAATATGTGCGGCCGACCGTCCGGACCTATCACGTCCAGGCGAAACATGTTGCCGCGGAAGAACACCATGATATGGCGCGCCCGCGACGGGCCCGGCCACTGTTCGCTGTAGGGCGCGCGGACGGTGTCCTGTACAGGTCCGGGTATTCGCGTCGTGGCGAACAGAAACTTGTTCTGCTCCATCGAAAGCGGCTGCCCCCGCTGGACGATCGGCGCAATGAGCTCCTCGTCGAGCCGCATCTTGTAGTCGACAGCCGCGGCAATGAGCCCAGCCGCCCGGTCCACCTGCTGCTGGGGAGCGGCCTTGAACAAAAAGAAGAAGTTCGCGTTAAGGGCTATACGGTCGCGGCGGCCCAGATACCGGGACGACCAGAATGTGTCGAGCCAGCTGTGCACGCCGTCGCTGGAGTTGTACTGCGCGAGCGCCGCGTGCAGCTTGTGGCCGGGACCGTCCGGTCCGCGGAAGGAGGCGACCGCAGCCTCCGTAGCCGCCAGTTCGGCTGCGGTCAGCAGCGGCGCGCACCAGGCCAGAAATCTCTCGCAACTGACATCTAACGTGGGCAGTGGTACTCGCGGCAGACGCTCTTCATTGCCAAAAGTTCGGGTGGACCACTCTTGACCGTTGTACAAACTCATCCTCGACCTCGGTGATGTTGGGGGAGCTGGACGACTGCATGTTCGGTACGATGGCTACAGCTTGCGTAAATTTTTCGTGTCGCACGGCCGAGAGATGTGGAACTGCGCGTAGAGCCAGCCATCGGCTTCCGGACCGGGCGGATTCACACCGATGGCCGACAGCGTGTCCGGAACGAGCGCCTGCCCTCCGGGGAGGCGAACCGCCGCTGTCTGAATACACATTCAAGGTGGACGCGGCGGATGCGGCCCGCCACCGACGCTTAAGGGCCCCGGCAATAAGACCGTCTGGCTCGCGCCGCCCAGGCGGTGCCTCGCATCGTCGCTGCCCATCCATCGCCGCGCGCGATGCACGGGTACCCCGGCTCGTCGGCCGACGCCCAACACAGGGCACCTCCCCGCGCCGCCTCGCGATACACGCACCCGAACCCCGCTCCCTGATCCACACTCCTGTTGCCGGGCGCTCTAATCCAGTAATTGATCGACCCGCACAGCGCGTCCCGCGGCCGCCAGGTGCTGGGGCAGTACACGGCCGAAAAGCTGCCTGGTCCGTGCCACGCTGCCCACGACGCCGGAACGTTCGCTATACGCAAAGATCGCTGAATGACGAGCTGTCTCACCGCGCACGGAACTCACCCGATGCATTGAATAGCGACCCTTGAACAACTGAAGATCCCCCGGCCGTAACGAGAGGCTGTGGATCAGATGCTCACCGCCGCCGGTCAGCACAGCTCGAACGTCGCCAAAATTTTCCGATTGTACGGACCTGATGTCCGGACAGTACTCGAACACGCCACCGGCCTGTGGCTCCTGCGTGAGCAGGCTCACTGCGAACTCGTTTGTGTCGAAATGCCACGGGTGCTCCATTCCCGGCATAACGATGTTGAGACACAAACCGGCCAAGGAGTCCGCAAGCTCGTAGAGACAGGACCTGCCGAAACAGCTGGCAATAAAGTGCTGGAATAGCTCACTGGCATAGAGCTGATGGATGATAAAATTCTCCGGAATTCGATCCCGTGCCACAAACGCATTGCCGCGCCGCATCGTGACGCGCCCCGGATGATCTTCTGGCAGAGATGCGTCGGGCGTGATGTTGTAGGCGTTGACCGTTTCGACACCGTAATACGCCAGCGGAGCGACCGTAGCGCATTCCAGGCGTAGTTCATTACATCGGGAAGACCGAATAAAGTTCGGCAGTACGCTGCATCCAAAATTTTGGAGTTCACCCCGGACCCGGGAGACCAAATATTCCCAATCAGTACCCGTCGGCGCCGACAAAGGATAGCGGGCGGTGTCGACCAGCTGCCCGACCAGCCCAGCATCTGATGTTCTCACAGGGAACCCCTCCACCTACCGGACGCATCGTCCCAGACCGGGACTTCCCAACCGGCTCGGCGATCCCTACACTCAAGGATCACGCCACCCCACCTACCTGACTCGTACGCCGTCAAGGCCAACGCCTCCCGCGCACGGACCACGCCCACGGCACCTTCCCGTCCCTCTTACGAATCTTGTAAACATTTGGCATGCTAGCATGACTAATTCATCACTGTGAAATATTTTGTGACATGCGACACTAGCTAGATCCCAACAAGATTGGCGCTGGTATCCAGCTGACGTCCACCTTGCTTCAGGAGACCCGCGGGCTATGCGAGGCGACGTGTACAAGTGGTGTGAACCGGGTGACCGCGCGGAGCGCTCCAGCATCCCCCGGGAATAGCCGGCTCGGGGTCTTCCATGCAAAACGACGGCAGCCCGCCGACGGGTCCCACGGCGAAGGCCCCGCGGCGCGGACCGATCCGAACCAGCGACGTACAGAAGCACACATGTCTGGCCAGGGCAGGGATGTACGCGCGATGTCGATCGGGTGTCGGTCCACGGGGATAATGGCGCCCAGGCAAGGCTGGGGAAGCGTGGCTGTGGGTGGCGTTGCCAGGCATCCCCAAAGATTTCCTTGAGCGCTATGGGGAGAAGATGTCGGCGGCCGTGACGGTGAGGCTTCCCGGCGGCGCCCCGCGGACCTCCTCGCGGGCGCAGAGGGCGAGGCGAACCGGATCAGGTCTGTCCGTCCTGTTCGCGTCCGTGTCGTCGGAGCCAGGTCGAACGGCCCACGGTGTGGCGATCCGCAAGGCAGGCGCCTTCTCCCATAGCCGGCTCGCGAGCCGTCCACCGTCGACCGTACGGGTCCACGTCGCCTCGCCGAGGAGAACCGGGTGCCTGTCTCTGCCCGCGAGCACGACCGCATCGATCTCGTTCTGGCCGCCCGTGCTCCAGTACGGTCCCACGGCGACGATGTCAGGGCCCAGCGCCGCGCCGACGGCGAGTCGACGCAGATGCTCGCGGAAGGCTTCCTCCCAGGGCGCGCCGAGATGATCGTCCAGGCTGTCGATCAGCACCGGCAGCAGCGCCTTGCCCAGACCACGTTCGATCTCCGCGCGGTAGCGGGAAAGTACGCCGAGATAGAAGGCCAGGAAATTATCGGCAATCCGGTAGACGCTTCGCCGGCTGCGAGCGGTTTCGGTGACCGGCGTCAACCGTTCGGCCAGCCGTAGCTCGATGAGCCGATCCAGTGTGCGGGCGGGTTCGGCGCGGACATGGTCCTTGATCTCGTTGTATTGCGAGCGGCCTGCGGCGATTGCGTGCAGTACGGCCGCCGGGTACTCACCGTGCTCCACCTCGGTGGCGAGCACCAGCTGTCCTTCGGTGAGCAGCGATGCTCCGGGCCGGCAGGCCAGCCTCAGCAGGTTGTCGGCGACGTCGGCGGCCTGGTCCCACCACGACAGGTAGAGCGGCATGCCGCCGACCAGTCCGTACACGAGTGCGCGGTCGGCTGGCGCGAGGTCCGGCAGCATGAGCGCGGCCTCGTGCGGACGGAACGGATGCAGCGACAGCGACAGGTCGAATCTGCCGTACAGGGGGGCCCGCTGTTCCTGCAGCGCGGTCATGTGCCGCACGGCCGACCCGCACAACAGAAGCCGCAGTCTGGTCCTGCCGAGCGTCCGGTCCAGGAAGGCCCGCAGGATCCCCGGCAGGTCGGACGAGGTGTTGACGATCTCCGGGAATTCGTCCAGGACGAGGAGGAGCGGCTCGCGCTCGGCCGCGGCGGCGAGGTCGTCAAGGGCATCGTCCCAGTCGGCGTAGGGGCGGGCGGCCAGGTCGCGGAGGCGCCCAGGCAGCGCGGCCGCGGCCTGGCGGGATAGCTGCGCCAGTTCCCCCGCGGCCGCACGACCGGCTCCGGTGTGGAAGACCGACCGTCGGCCCTCCGCGAAGCGCTGTACCAGAGCGGTCTTGCCTACCCTGCGCCGCCCCCAGACCACCGCCGGACGCGGGTCGGTCGACTTCCACCAGGCATCGAGGGCGGCAAGTTCCTCGGTGCGATTGACGAAGGCCATGATCGCCCCAACTCCACGCAGGCAACTTACGTCGCCTGTAACTTACACCTGCCGCTAGTTGTGTAGCCCGTCGGCAGCCGGCCGAGTCCCAGCTCACCCGCTGTTCGGCGATCGCGCGGCCAGCGGCATGGGCTACATCGTCATCGGCCCCGACAAGCCTTCCGCCTAGCCCATGTCACGGAAGCAGGTTTGTGCTCTCGCTGGTCAGCCGGCTCGCCCAGGGCGGGTCAGCACCGGGTGTGGCGCAGGTCAGTGCCGCGACTCGGGCCTCCGATTAGTCCGATTAGCATGGGATATCGCTTGGAGGTGCTGCTGATGTCCGATGTGCTCATCCGTGACGTGCCCGATGACGTGTTGGCCGCTGTCGATGCGCACGCCGCCCGGCTCGGTCTGTCCCGTAACGAGTACCTCCGCCGGCAACTCGCCCAGGATGCGGCGCGCTCGGTCACCCCGGTGACCCTCGACGACCTGCGCTGGTTCAGTGGCGTATTCCGCGATCTCGCCGACCCGGAGGTCATGCGGCAGGCCTGGGCGTGACCGACGCGGCCGAGACGGCACAGCGCTGGCTCGTCGACAAGTCCGCCCTCGTCCGGCTGAGCGAGAGCCCCGACGCCGAGCGGTGGCTGTCCCGTATCCAGCAGGGCCTGATCCGGATCGCGACAGTCACGCTCCTGGAAGTCGGCTTCTCCACACGATCCGTTCAGGATCTTCGCGTCAGGCTGCGTCGGCCACCGGTTTCGTCGATGCCCAGCGAGACACCACATCCCGCATCGAAGCCAGGGCCGTCGAGGTCCAGGAGCTGCTCGCCAGCACCGGGCACCACCGCGCGCCGCCCGTCCCCGGCCTGATCATTTCCGCGGCGGCCGAACTCGCCGGGCTGGTGGTGCTGCACGTCGACAAGGACTTCGAGCTGATCGCCGTCATCACCGGACAGCCCACCGAACAACTCCGTCTGCCGTAAGCGCGTAAGAGCGCCCGGCAATTTGTTGTAACCCGGTTGTTGTAGCCCGGCTGTCCCGCAGATACGGGAACATCACTCACCACGGGGCACGGTTGCGGTCACCGGCCCTTCCGGGGGGCGGACCCGCGGCGCACCCGGCCAGGCTTCCATAACGCCGGGCAAAGTCCGTGAAACCATCCTGAGAGCACGGTGAAACCGGTCACCTACAGAGTTGTCACCCAGAGCCGGGCATCCGAGCACGGTTCGGAAGGAGCATCTCGATGACAGCCGCGGTCCACGCACGTGGCCTGGTCAAGACATTCGGTGACCTGCGAGCCGTAGACGGCGTCGACCTTGATATCGGCGAGGGCGAGATCTTCGGTGTGCTCGGCCCCAACGGCGCCGGCAAGACGACGATGCTGAAGATGCTCGCGACGCTGCTCAAGATCGACGAAGGTGAGGGGGCGGTCTTCGGCGTTGACCTCCGCCGCGAGCCGCACCGGGTGCGGCAGCTGATCGGCGTCACCGGTCAGTACGCCTCCGTCGACGAGAACCTCACCGCCGCCGAGAACCTCTGGATGTTCGGGCGCCTGCAGGGCCTGAGCTCACGCAGGTCACGCGACACCGCCGCCGAGCTGCTCGAGCAGTTCGGCCTCACCGACGCCGCGGACAAGCGGATCTCGCGTTTCTCGGGCGGGATGCGGCGACGGCTCGACCTGGCCGCGAGCCTGATCACTCGGCCTCCGCTGATCTTCCTCGACGAGCCGACCACCGGCCTGGACCCCCGGACGCGCGGGCAGATGTGGGACACCATCCGCGATCTGGTCGCCAGCGGGTGCACCGTCCTGCTGACCACGCAGTACCTCGACGAGGCCGACCAGCTCGCCGGCCGGATCGCGGTGATCGACCACGGCCGCAAGGTGGCCGAGGGCACACCCGACGAGCTGAAGAGCTCGGTCGGCAACCTGACGTTGCGGCTGCGCCTGGCCGCGGGCGCGGATATGTCGCTGGCCGCGGACGTGGTGCGCCGCCAGCTCGGTGAGGAGCCGGTCCTCGCCCCGGAGTCCGGGCAGCTCAACGTCCCGGTCGAGACGGCCGACCGGGTGGCCGACGTGCTGATCGGGCTGCGCCAGGCGGGTGTCCACGTCGCCTCGGTGGGCGTCGACAAGCCGACTCTTGACGAGGTCTTCCTCGCTCTCACCGGTCACGGCACCGGCGAGAGCGAGCGGGCGGACACGACCGAGCCCGAACCCATGCGTGCACAAGCCCCACAGGAGGTGGCCCGATGACCACGATCACGATCGACTCCCGGGCTGCGGTCGCCCGTGCCCAGAGCCGCCCCAGCCCGGCGGACACGTTCCGCCAGATCATGATCATGGCCTGGCGTGCCACCAAGAAGATGCGGCGCAACCCGGAGCAGTTCTTCGACGTGACATTGCAGCCGGTCCTCTTCACGGTGATGTTCGCCTACATCTTCGGCGGGGCGATCTCCGGCGATGTGAAGAGCTACCTGCCGCTGATGATCCCCGGTATCCTCGCGCAGACCGTGCTGACGACCAGCATGGCCACCGGCACCCAGCTGCGCGAGGACATCGACAAGGGCGTCTTCGACCGGTTCCGGTCGCTGCCGATGGCCCGGATCGCGCCGCTGGCGGGGCCGATGGTCGCAGACCTGCTCCGCTACACGATCGCTGCGACGATCACTTTTGCCATAGGCATCGCGATCGGCTACCGGCCCGGCGGCGGCGTGCTCGGTGTGGTCGCCGCGATCCTGCTCGCGGTCTTCACCGGCTGGTCGCTGGCCTGGGTGTTCACCTGCCTCGGCACCGTCGCGCGCAGCGCCCAGAGTGTCCAGGGCATCTCCATGATGATCATGTTCCCGTTGACGTTCCTGTCGAACGCGTTCGTACCCGTCGACACCCTGCCGGGCTGGCTGGCCGCGTTCGTCAGGGTCAACCCGGTATCGCACCTGGTCTCCGCCGACCGGGACCTGGCCAACCACGCCCACGTATCCGCGGAGGCAGGCTGGACGCTCGTCGCCAGCGTCGCCGTGATCGTGATGTTCGCGCCGTTGGCCGTACGGCTCTACAAACGGCACCTATAACCGGCCCGGCCTACCCGGTCTGGTCGACGGGCCCGATCGGTCGACGACGCGGCGGGCCGCGTCGGCCAGGTCGGGCGCATGGCGATTCACCCGCTCATCCAGCACATCCGCGCCCCCGTGGCGGGCTCTCTGGCTGGATATCAACGAGGCCCCGCGTGCCCTCACGGCGCATCAGCCGGTGAGGAGAGTGATGGTGCGGCCGGCGGGACTGGCGGTGGTGGTGAGGGTGGTGCGTTCGTCGATGCTGGGGGCACCTCGGCGCTGGTCGAAGATCGCCAAGGTGCCGGCGGGGAGGCGGCGGTCGAGATAGCGGTCGACCTGTCGGAGCCCGGAGGACAGCGGGTTGGACCGGCCGGTGCGCTAGGCCTTGATCTCGATGCCCTCGCGCTGGACGCGCGGGATGCCGTCCGGGGTGGTGTAGGGCCAGCGGAGGTGGAGGTCGATGCGGCCTGAGCCGACGGCGTACTCGCGTTCGACCACGCCAGTGCCGTTGACGGCGCGCTGGAGGTAGCCCATGAGGATGAGCTGGGCCGCGGCTTCGTTGTAGTAGCCGCGGCTGGTGAGGAACTCGCCGTTCTCGACCCACCAGTCGGCGAACTCTGAGAGGACCTTGGGCAGGTCGAACCCGCCGTCTGGGCGGACGAAAGTGCGCGGGTCAGCGGTGACGCTCTCCTGGATGCTGGCGGACAGGACGCGGACGATGACCTCGCGGTAGATGGGGTTCGCGGCCCTGACCGGGGGGTTGGGGGCGATGAGGCCGAGGTCGCGGACGTAGCTGAGGTCGTCGTCGTAGGGGTCGAGGGCGAGCGGGTCGCCAGCGATCAGAGGCCCGATGATCCGCCGGACGCGGGGTTCGGCGAGCCTGGCCGTGAGGGAGTCGAGGTGGGTGGCGCGGGTGAGGATCAAGCGCTCCTTGGCCTGGTCGAGGTGTTCGACGGTGATCGGTTCCGACGCGGGCACGCCGATCTCCTCGACAACCTCCTGGGCCAGGGCGTTGACCAGCCACGGCTGGCCGCTGGTGAGCTCGTAGGCGTGGTCGACGGCGCCCGGGGCGAACTGCTGGCCGGTGTCGGTGGTGTGCTGGCCGTAGAGGTCGGCCACCTCGCCTGAGGTGAAGTCGCCGAGTCGCAGCGACTTCAGCTTGATGTTGAACGGGCTGGCTGTCCCCAGCCGGGACGCGTCACCACCTGCCGCAGCCTTATAGTCACGGACGTCGCGCAGGCCGCAGAGGACGACCGAGACGGGGAACGGGGCGGGACGGCTGTTGTAACCGTCGCGAAGCTGGCTCAGGATGCTGATCAGACTCTGCCCGCGCAGCGCGTCGATCTCATCGAAGAACAACACCAACGGCCGGGGGCAGACTTCGGCCCACTCGCGGAGCGCGGTACCGAGCAGTGCCGCCGCAGGTGCCATGGGCCAGGCCGACGGGCGAAGGCCGGGTGGCAGCTGCCACCGGGCAGCTTCTTTGATCCGTTGGAGGATACCCAGCGTGGCGGCGCCGAAGTCGTCGCCCGCCGCGCGGGCCGCCTCGCAGGAGAAGTGCAGCGCGGCGTACCGGCCCCGGGCGGTCAGGTCGCTGGCGAGCGCGCGCAGCGCGGTCGTCTTGCCTGTCTGGCGGGGGGCGTGCACGACGAAGTAGGCCTTGAGATCCACCAGCCCGGGCACCTCCGGCAGCCGGGAGAGCGCTGGGATCATGTAATGCTCCGCCGGCAGGCACGGACCGGCCGTGTTGAACCGACGACCCATCGATCCCGCTCCTCCAAGGCCCGGCGGATGCTTCTTGCTCCGCGCACTACCCTACGCGCGATCAACGATCTACAGCCGCTACCATCTGGCCGGCTGGCGCGGAGGTCGTGAGTGCTCCGCCGCACCGGCCGCGTCCGGGTCCGGCGGTGTGGAGGACGGTTCCTGCGTCGTCACGCAAACGCTTCCGACCTAACTTTTCTACCGGCAGCGCTGATGGGCTGCCTTTCACTGTCGTTCCCGACGGGGCGCATGTCCCCTTCAGACACAGAACCCACCAGCCGGCTGGATACAGCGACGCGGCTCGACAGGGTGGGCTGCTCAAGCGGACAAGGCCGCTGATCGCCGCCACGCACGGGGGGCGTGCCGCCGACGGGGCTGCGAAGGCAGGCAGAAGATGTCTGACGAACAAAAGGTGGTCACACTAGTCTCGATATCCGTACTATAGTGCTGATGCCAAGGCTGGAATTTTGGGTGTGTCGCGTGATGTGAACCAGATGATCGACTTCCTGTGCGCCGCCGGGGGCGACACCGCCGAGGTGGAGGTCAAGTATGCCGTCGGCGAGCTACCCGCCTCAGCGAGCGGTAATCGTATCCAGGAGTCTCAAAAACGGAAGCCGAAGAGACCACCATTTTCGTAGCGGTCCGCGAGCCGTTGGGGCAGTAGATATGGATCGGGAATGAAATTCCAACGACGGGCTTTATCGAGGTCGTCCGAATTGAGGGTGATGATGTACTGCAAGCCTTCGCGGGCAGTCACTTCGGCGGCGAGAAACAAGGCAGCGGCAAGCTGCCGGCCATCGACACCGTCGAACAGGTGGCTGTCGTGGACTAGAAAGTCCGGCGCACGTCCGGCGCGGTGGGCTAGAATGCTGACAGTGAGATCGAAGCAAAAAATGACCATGCTGCCGATGCCAGCGCTGTTGTCGCTGTCTATATGGGGCTGGATGCGCAGGATTTTATCGCTGGCCTCAAACTTAAGATAAGCAGTACGGTCTGAACCGTAAAGGCGTTGGGCGAACTCGGAGAACAGCAGGGTGGCCTCGTCGATGAAGCCACGCCGTGCTTCGATGTCTCGGTCCATCTCTTGCTGGAGTGTAAGCCGCGCTTGCCTGATCTCACGTTTAGTGGCTTCGAGGGCTTGGGCGGCCTCGTAGCGGTGCCGGAGGGCGGACAGCAGGGCCTGTTGCTGGCCGAGGACTTGCTGAAGCGTGGTCAGCGCGGCGAGGGCACCGCCCTCTTGGAGGGTGCGCAGGATCGATGCGAGTTGTTCACCGAGCCGCTGGCGCTCGGTCTCGCTGTCGGCCAGTTGCTGTCTGATGGTGTTGGCTTCCTCGTCGAGGTAACTGCGCCGGTTGCGTACCACGGACTGGTGGAAGGCTTCGACCTCGTCGAACCTTCTACGTACTTGGTCGGTGAGCATCACGCCGAGTTCGGCGTACACCGGCTCCAGGTAGCTGATATCCGGATCGGTCGTCTCTTCCAGCGCACGGTCCAGATCCTGGAGATTACGTCGATCGACGACATCACGGGCGCGGAGTTGCCGGATGCGCTGGTCCAGTTGATCCGCTTGTTCACGTAGCCGCTCATACTCGGGGACGACACGGAAGTCCGCGACCTGACGTTCCAAGTCCCTCGCCCGCTGCTCGGCCAGCGCGATCTCGCTGCGCAGATCCGCGACTTTACCGATGATCCGGCCGAGGAGCGGGTCCTGGGCCGCCTTCTGCATCTGGGTTCGCGCGGTGTCTCTCGCCTTGAGAAGCCGGTAGCGGTCGGCGAGATGCCAGTCGAGGCCGAGCAGGTAGGCGAGGTTCGTAACGGCGTCGGTGTCTGATTGGCGCCCATGACTGCGTACGGCGGAGTTGTAACCCTGTGACGTTGTCCGTCGAATAAGAAAGGACAGCAGGTTGCGTCCGCTGATCCCGGCGTGGTCATCGGGCAGCCCGAACAAGTCGCGTCCGATGAGTCGCTGCCACTCCGACACCCGGAGGTGTCCGGTGCTCAGTTCGAGTTGCCCTCGGTCGGCGGCCGGTGGCAGCGGTTCAAGATGCACCCATCCAGTTCGCGCGCCGGTGCGGCTCACCCGCAGCGGTTCAGTCTGTTGAGGCCAATCCAGGAGCAGATTGAACTCGATACCGCGTAGCTCGGGACGGAGGACGAGAGTGGAGCTGTCGGCACGTTCCCCGAGCAGAAAGTGCAACAGCTCGATCATGCTGGACTTGCCAGCGCCGTTGCGGCTGTCGGTCTCGCGTGAGCCGGGGGTTACGTCGGCAACGAGGATGTTGAGGCCAGGCTGGAACGTCAGTGCCCGGAAGCGATGATCATCGGCCCCCAGCTGACGCAACATCCGCCCGCCTCCTTGACAACAGCTCTCGATCAAGTTCGATGACGCCCAGCGCGTACAGGACGTCCAGCGAGAGAACGAACCACCAGAACGGCACCGGTGCGTGGTACCCGTTGGTGGCTCGCCACTCCCGTAGTCTCGTCCACGTCTGGCTGATCGTCATCGGATGGTCGAGGATCTGCAAGATCTGCGCTCCGACCACGAGCAACGACCGCTGCGGCGCGATGCCTTTGGTTGCAGCGATCATCAGGCTGCCCCATGCTCGGCGGGTGCCCGCCAGCCCAGAGGTGGTTCGTCGAAGATGTCACAGGTTTCGAAAAAGTAGGCGAGGACCACCATCACAGCCCGCTCATGATCACGTGATCCGCGGGCGTTGCCGGCGACGTACTCCTGTAGCTTCCACAGCACCTCGCCTGGCTCCTGGTAGGCGGCCTTCACCTGCTGGTAGTACGCACTGAAGCCCTGCGCTACCTCGTCGCGCTCGGTAATGTCAGTGCGCCCCTGGTAGTACTCCTCAACCTGAGGCGTGTATCGCATAGCAAAGACGATCTCATCACGATCCTCCGCGGACAGCTCGTTGTAGGCGAGCTTGTCGGGAGGGACCTCCCGTGCCGGCGCCGGGAATCTGGCCGCGCGCCGCTGGGCCACGAGATGCGCCAGGAGCGGCTCGAGGTCGTCGAGCCCGATCCGGTACACCCGTTCAGACACCGGAATCTCGCAGCCGAGCAGATCCTCGATCTCCTCGCGTTCCAGCCGACAAAGCTCCCGGTGCAGGTACCGCGGGCCTCGGTTCTCGAACAGCAGCGTCGGATGGTCGCGGCTCGCCTGCCCTAACAGGATGGAGATCTCCGGGTGGACACCGCGTAGATCATTATGCACGAAAACGAACGTGTCGAAGTGATCACCGCGCTTGGCGGTCGCCTTGGCAAGATCCTTCTTGAATTTGGTGCGTACGGCGGTTGCGTCCGGTACCTCGGGGGCGTAACACGCGTACAGCTTGCCGTCGAGCAGACCGTCGGCCCCCATGTCACCGAGCTTGCCGTGGGTCCTGACATCGATGAAGCCGGGGTAGCGGGCACACATCAGGTCCTGGAAGAAGCGCTCGAACGCCTTGCCCGACCGCTCATCGAGTAGCCGACGCAGCATGGCCCGGACGAAGCTCTGCTCCTCGAAACCGAGCGCCACCGGCCCCCCTGCCTGTACGAATACACTTCTGCACATAAGGTAACAAGTTGGCCGGACGCTGGGAAGGCCTTCACTATCTCTACATTCGGGACGTAGGGATATGAGGGCGCGTGGACCGCAGGCGGGTTGTCAGGCAGCTACGAGTCCAGGAGATCTTCCTGAGTAGCGGGCGGCGGTCGTGGACGATCCTGCGGCCCGAGAGTACGGTCTGCCAGGATGCGGACCGGTTCCTGCGTCGGACAGCGTTCGGCGACTGTGCTCAGTGGGGCCTTGGACTCGCGCAGCAGTCGTGCCACGGTCATCATCCGCCACCAGGTCAGGTACGCCAACGGGGGCTGACCGACGATGGTGGCGAACCGCCTGACGAAGGCCACGCGTGACAGTCCGGTCTCCCTGGCCGGGTCCTCGACGGTCCACGGACCCCCGGGGTGGCGGTCGCACCCAACGCCCCGCGCCACCCGGCTCCCGCGTTGAGCGATGACCTCAACAAGGCTGCCTGACGGCGCCGCTGTGTTCGATGCGGGTGCCACTGGTGATCAACGGCAGCCTCCAACGCGATCGCACGCGCCTGCACAGATCCTCAAGGCACGCTGAGAGCACGTGCGATCCGTCGCTGTTCGCCCTCGTAGGCCACTGCCATCTGGTCGGCCTGGCTTTTCGGGATGCCGAGCTCGGCGGCAGCCTGCCGCCAGCCCGCCGTGGCAGTCTCCACCTCCCTGACGAGGTCGCGGGCCCTCGGCGGCGACAGGCGGAAGTAGCTGCCTACCGACAGCGCGATGTCGATGCTTGCGTCGGTGTTGTCGAGATCGACGGCCGTGCTCAGCCGGGCCGGGTTGTCCGGATTGGGGTTGAGGTCATAGGCAGGAGAGAGCGCCCAGCCGTCTCGCTCGCGCAGGAACGCGTGATTGCGCAGGTGGTCGTCGGTGTTCCCGGTCAGGATGGAGAACAGGATCCGCCGGTAGAGCTCACGCAGGTCGGCGTCAGCTCTCGGCGAGTAGCGTTCGACCACCTCGGCGATCTCGAGGTAGCTGCGGAGGTCCCCGTCGGAGGCCTCGAGCATTGTCAGGGCGCTGGCGAACCCCAGCCGCCGCGCGCCGATACGGTCGAAGCGGCTCAGGAGCAGTACGTGCCGGCCGGCTACGGTCAGCAGTTCCGACTCCGCCACGGTAAGCCCCGCTCTCCGAGCGAGCCTCAGTTGTACCTCCTCCCAACCGGCCACGTCCCATGCGTCACTGTCCGAACGCGGGAACTTGGCGATCGAGAGCCGCCCGGACGCGTCCCGCACCGCTGCCTTGGGGCGCGCGCCGCCGAGCGAGCTACCTGCGTCGATAAGGTCCGCGAGGTCACGGTCGAAGGCGTCCTGGGCGCGGACGCGGTCGGCGGCTCGCATGAGCCGGGCCAAGTCGATCAGCCGTGGGACCGCGTGCCGGTGCGTCGAACAGTAGGTGGCGGTTCCCGGCTGGCGGAACCTGACACCTCCCTGACGGGTGTCATCACGGACGCCGAGAAGGAAGTCGGCCTTGCCAAGCGTGCGAGGCGTGGCCGCGGCGGCACGGGCGCGCTCGCGCTCCGCACGCCTCATGAGATTCTCGCCCCATCGGTCGGGGGCGCTGTCGGCGAACGCGTTGAAGATGGCTGACCCCGGTGGCGTGTGGAAGACGCCAGCGGCCCTGGCCAGCGCCGGGTCGAGGTCGTATCCGGCCGGGTTGGTCAGGTAGGCGTCGGCGTATCGGAACGTGGCGCTCTGTCCGCCGCGGTCGTGAAGCCACAGCGTTCCGGCGGCGGTCTCCTGCCCGTCGATCTCGACGGTGACCTCGACAGGATCCCGGCCAGCCATCAGTGCCGTACTCGCTTGGGGAGGATCTCGTCCATGCGTAGCCGGCCGACGTCGGTCTCGTACGGGTCGGTGGCCCTGACGACAGCATCCATGATCCCAATGGTGCGGAGCACCCTGAACAGGTTCTCGGTATTCGCGGTGCCCTTGCCCTGCTCGATGGCACGCAGCGTGTCCCGGGAGATCCCGGCCCGCTCGGCGACCTGGGCCGCGGTCAGCCGGTTCAGCTTCCGCCAGGTCGACACATGCTCGCCGAGCAGACGCAGCGACCGCGCCACCGACAACGGCGTGGCATGCGAGGCCCTGTCACCGACCATAGCCAGCATCATACGAGTCTACGGTGGTTAAGTTCGCCGTTAAGCGCGGCTGCCTCCGTGTGGCGGCCGATCAGGTGCGGCAGGCCGGAGCGGAGGCGGCCATGACCGGTAGATCGCGCGCCCACCCGGGCCGTCTGAGCCAATAGCGGTCTCCAGGCTCCGCCGCGCGAGCAGGCCGCCGATCCCCAGAACGTCGTCGAGCAGTCGCCGCACACGGCCGATCTCGTCGGCGGTTCAGTCGATCAGGACCTTGACCTCCGCGTCACGTCAGCGAGCATTTTCCAGCAGCGCCGACATTCTCATCGGCGTGTTTGCCTCTAATCTGCTCGCGTCAGCGGGTGCGGTAAATGTGCGCGCGGTGGTCGCCGTCGAGAATGTGGACGGTACGTGCGTCCTCGTCCTCACCGTTGCCGGGCCAGCGTGATCCGCTCGTACTGTGGCGCACCCGACATCCAACTGACAGGCCCTACATGAATGAAACTAGCTGAGCGAGACTGCGACCTGCTCGAGCAGATCGGCGACAACGCACCGGTCTGGCTTTGTGTGGATCGGCCGGATCTTTCCGGTCAAACACTTCGCGGCGGGAATGCAGGCCGGTTTTCTGGAACCACCTTCCACTGGACCGACATCGTCATCGTCGCGGCCTGGGGAGTAGCCGGCCTACTCGCCGCGATCCGCTACTTCAGCTGGGACCCCCGAAGCGGCTGAACAGACACGGACTCGCCGATCGGGACCCGCCGGTCAGGCACGCAGAACGGTGACCAGGCGACCGGCCGGACTGCTCACCTGCTCAAACCTCGTACGGTCGGCAATAGGCACGGCCTCAGGCCGCCGGTCAAACACCACCAGCACACCGCGGTCGAGGCCAAGCCGGTCAAGATAGCCATCCAGCTGGACCAGCCCCCGGGCCAGCGGGTCAGGTTCACCGACACGCCACACCTTCAGCTCGATCGCCTCCCGCTGCACGGCCCGTTTCCCGTCCGGCAGCTGATAAGGCCAGCGGACGAACAAGTCGATGCGTCCGCGGCCGACGCCGTACTCCCGCTCCACATGTCCACCACCGTTAACCACA
>NZ_CAKJTM010000020.1:0-10934 GCF_917627345.1 Protofrankia sp. CiP3
AGGCCTGGAATGGACCGTCGTCCCAACGGGGCCACAGGACCGTTGCCCGCAGTACGCCGGCCTCGCGGTGACGCCACCGGACGAGACACGCAGCCTGTGGCTGACCAGGCCGCTCAGCTTCTGCGGCGAGTTCCGGATCCATCCGCTGGTCTCCGGCACCGACGCTGGCGGCATCGCCCAGTAGCGGCATCGCCCAGTAGCGGCGCGGCGGCCGCGGCGAAAAGTGTCGGCGGCCTGTGATTGCCTATCGGCCATGGACGTCGCGACCACCCTGCTTCTCCTTCTCGGCCTGCTGCTGGGCTGCGCGGGCGGTTTCGCGGCGGGCCGCCGCGCTGGCGACATCCGCCTCGCGGCCCTGGCCTCCGAGCGTGACGCCGCCACCCGCGAGCGTGAACTGCTACGCCAGTCGGAACAGGCCGCGCGGGAGCGGGCAGCGCTGGCCGAGGCTGATGTCGCGGGCATGCGGACGGCGCTGGACTACGAACGGCGATCCGCGACCGAACGCCTGAACCTCGTCGAGCAGAGCCAGCAACGCCTGGCCGAGTCGTTCCAGGCCCTGTCCGCACAGGCGTTGGAGAGTGCGAGCCGCCAGTTTCTCGACCTTGCCTCCGTCCGCCTGCAGGAGGCCGGTACGCGTGCCGCCGGCGACTTCGAGCAGCGCAGGGTGGCCGTCGAGCACCTGATCAGTCCGCTGCGGGACGTGCTCGGGAAGATGGAGCACCGGCTGGCGGACCTGGAAACCGCGCGCATCGAGGCGTACGCGACTCTCGTTGAGCAGGTCCGGGGTGTCCAGCAGGTATCCGAGGGGCTGCGAACGCAGACCGCCGCCCTGGTCACGGCCCTGCGCAAGCCCCAGACTCGCGGGGCCTGGGGGGAGATGCAGCTGCGCCGGGTGGCCGAGGTCGCCGGAATGATCGCCCGCTGCGACTTCACCGAACAGCCCACCATCACCGACTGCGACGGCGTGCGGCGACCGGACATGGTCGTTCACCTGGCGGGCAACCGGAACATCATCGTGGACGCGAAGGTGCCTCTGATCGCGTTCCTTGAGGCTACCGAGGCCCCGGACGAAACCATCCGCGACCAGCGGCTCAGCGCCCACGCACGGCATCTGCGCGCTCATGTGGACGCGCTCGGGGCGAAGGCGTACTGGCGGCAGTTCTCCGCCAGCCCGGAGTTCGTGGTGCTGTTCGTACCCGCTGAAGCCTTCCTCGCTCCCGCGCTCGAGAAGGACCCGGCACTGCTGGAGCATGCCGCCAGGAAGAAGGTCGTCATCGCGACGCCGACCACTCTCATCGCGATGCTGCGGACTGTCGCCCACGCGTGGACGCAGGAGGCGCTCACCACCCGCACCCGGGAGATCTTCGAGCTCGGCCGGGACCTGTACACCCGCCTTGGCACCCTCGGCGAGCACGTGGACCGGCTCGGCCGTTCGATCGGCCGGACCGTGACCGACTTCAACGCCACGGTCGGATCACTGGAGAGCCGTGTGCTGGTACCGGCACGGCGGCTTGCCGCTATGGAGGTGGTGGACAGCGTGCTGGCCACGCCTGCGCGCGTTGAATCCGGTGTACGCGCCCTGTCCGCGGCGGAGCTCACCGGCCCCGCCGAGGCACCGCCCGCCTCGCCGCTCGTCCACTGAACGCCACAGACATTGCCGAAAGCAGTTGGAGAAACGCTGAAAGTAATGTCGCCAGCCTTATCACAGGGTGCGACAACTCGCCGGTGACACACGGCCCGGCTCCGGGCGGTACCTTGCCCAAGTGAGCTCGCCGCCGCCTCGCTCGTCGGCCGGTCCCCCCGACCGGGCCGCAGGCCCGACCGGACAGCGCGGACGAATCCCGGCTCGGCGAGGCGGCGCAGGCACGCCTACCGTGGTTACGGGCAGCCGGCGTGGCCTTACCGTGCTCGGAGCCGCTCTCCTGCTCCTCCTGGCCGGAACAGCCGGAGCCGCCATCGATGTGGTCCTGGCCGGCTCCCTGGGCGTGGTGTTCGGCGTTCTGTTCGTCGCCGGTTGCGTCCTGGCCGCCACCCGGGTGCATCCCGACGACCTCCTCGGCATCGTTATCACACCACCGCTCGTTTATGCGCTGATAGCCATCGGTATCGGATTTGCGCATCCGGCCGCCGGCAGTGCTGGTGGTGGAATAAAGAACAAAGTGATCAGCATTAGCTCCGATTTGATTCTTCGAGCCCCTGTGCTTCTCATTGGGTTCTTCGCCGTCGTGCTCATAGCGGCGGTCCGGGCGCGGCATGCCCGGGTCGCCCGGCGCGACCGTCAACGTGCGCTCAACGCCACGAGGAATCGCCGCCGGCCGGGTAGTTAGGGCGTGCCCGCCGGATGGCGGCCGATGTGGGCCCGGGTATCGATCCGCGTGATTGACGATTCATCAGGTGCGTCCTGGTTGTGGCAGTAGAAAAATCGCCCGGGGGCCTGGTCGAGGCACCGTACAGCAAGGCAGCAGGAAGCCGTGGTCAGCTGCCCATGGCCGTCCGGTACCGTTTCCACCGTGCCGAGCAACGCGCCCCGCGAACTTCGGGAACGCCTGACCACTTGGTGGGCCACCTGCCGCTGCGGCCATCCTCGTGACCATCACCGACATTACCGGCGCGGCTCGGACTGTGGGCGGTGTTCGTGCCCGGCGTTCTCCCACGTCCGCTCTCGTCGACGCGGCTGACTGCCGCGGGGCAGCCCGGACGCGCCGGCCAGCGTACCGCCCTGGGCACAGAAAAGATCATCTGAACGCGGCGGCTGCACGGGAGCCGCCGGCAGCTCGGCGGACACGGCGGCCGAGGACGGGTTTTTCTTTGTTTTCTTTATCACCAGATAGCCAACCAAAGGCCTCTGTGACATCTCCACCGCCCCGCCGTACGCCAGCGGACCACTGCTGGAACACAAGAATTCTCAGCATCATTAAACGATAAGTGACTCCGTCACACGCGGCGATGCAAACCTTCGGTGACACTTACACAACCAGTAGTGATGTCATGTGATATGTTCCCCGTGTCGAGATACACACTGTCCGATGATATAGACAGCCAGCAACAAAATGATCGTGGACGGTGCGGAACGCACGAGGGGGCAACGGTGTACGGACGCAGAGCCGAACGTCGAAAAGGCTGCTGCCGTACATCAGCCGTCGAATCGGCGGCGCTCGCCCCGTAGGCACCAGCACGATCATCACTTTCCGCGCCGCCAACACCCCCGGAACACCAGCACATGAGACCTGGCACCACGAGCCAAGCCGACCGCGTCGACTCTTCGATCTCAGCTGACGACCTGACGGGCATCTCCCACGACGGCACCGCCGCCAGGAGCATCGCGGGCGCCCCTGGGGCGTCTGTCGCGTGCCCAAGGCCAAGGCGACGCCCGAAGAGCGGGTCGGCTCCGCCACAACCTTTTCCGCCTGGCCCGAATCGGAGGATACCCGTTGTTCGAGACGTCGCGGCGTCCAGTGGCCCCCCTCTCGGTTAGCATCGTCATTCCAACGCTCAATGAGGCGAAGAACATCCCTGGCGTCTTCCGGCGGCTGCCGCCCGACGCGGAAATTATCCTGGTGGACGGCCGGTCCACTGACGACACCATCCGCGTCGCCTGCGAAATCCGTCCCGACACAATCGTCGTGCGCCAGACCAGACGTGGTAAGGGGAACGCTCTCGCCTGCGGCTTCGCCGCTTCCACCGGCGATTTCATCGTCATGTTGGACGCCGACGGCTCGGCGGACCCCAGCGAGATCCCTGCCTTCCTCGACGCTCTTCGCAATGGCGCGGACTTCGCCAAGGGAACACGTTTCGCCCACGGCGGCGGAAGCGCCGACATCACCCGCGCCCGGCAGCTGGGAAACCGCGCTCTGTGCTTCCTGGCCAATCGGTTGTTCGGCCAGCGTTTCACCGATCTCTGTTATGGCTACAACGCCTTCTCCCGCACGTGTCTCGCGGCGCTGGGCCTCACACCCGGCCAGCACAACGGAACTCGCCAGTGGGGTGACGGCTTCGAGATCGAGACTTTGATCATGCTGCGAGTCGCCGCGGCCGGCCTGCGCATCACCGAGGTCGGCAGCTTCGAACGCCCCCGCGTGCACGGCGAGTCAAACCTGCGAGCCAGCAGCGACGGCCTGCGGGTACTGCGCACGATCCTGTCCGAACGGCTGCACCGACGCGATCCGATGATCGTTCAAGCGGCCGGCTGCCACCCCGCGACATCCGCCGCTCCGCCAGCCACCGCCCTTCCCCGCCAGGCAGACACCCCAGAGCATCCGGACCGGGCCGGCAGCACCTCGGCGACCTACGCATGACGGCCGTCAGCGGACGGTGGACGGAAACGGCGCCAGTTCCGGCAGCCCACAGCCCGGCCAGTTGGCCAGACCGTGGGCACGACGAGGAACCGGACGGCGCCAGCTGGCCCGCGGCGTGCGCGTCCGTCGTCATCTGTGCCTACACCGAAGACCGGTGGGACGATCTGGAGCGGGCCGTGACAAGTCTTTCGGCCCAGACCGTTCCCCCCCACGAAGTCATCGTGGTCATCGACCACAATCCCAGGCTCCACCAGCGCGCGGCTGCCGGCCTGTCCGGCGTCCAGGTCGTGCTCAACAGCGGTCGCAGCGGTCTGTCCGGAGCCCGTAACACCGGTATCGCGGCCGCCACCGGCGATGTGATCGCCTTTCTCGACGACGATGCCGAGGCTGAGCCGTCATGGCTGGCAAACCTGCTGGCTCCGTATGCGGACCCGGCCGTCGCCGGTGTCGGCGGGCTGGCCGAGCCGCGCTGGCCGTCGAGCCGCCCACGCTGGTTCCCACCGGAATTCGACTGGGTGGTCGGCTGTAGTTACCAGGGACTTCCCACTGCCAGCGCACCGGTCCGGAACCCAATCGGTGCCGGCATGTCGTTCCGGCGGATGGTCTTCGACCAGGTGGGTGGTTTCACCGACGGACTCGGCCGGCTAGGGTCCCGACCGCTGGGCTGCGAGGAAACCGAGCTCGCCATCCGGCTGCGCGCCCATGACCCGAATATGATCATTCTTTACCAGCCGCTCGCACGGGTAAGCCATCGGGTCACCCGGGAGCGTACGACCTGGCGGTACTTCCGGGCCCGTTGCTATGCCGAAGGCCTTTCCAAGGCCGCGGTCGCCCGCAGCGTCGGCCGCGATGCGGCACTCGCCAGCGAAAAGGACTACGTGCGCCGCGTGCTCCCCCGGGCGCTGTGCCGCGACCTGGCCACACCGCGGCGCTGGCCGCGTGCGGGCGTCACCGTGGCGGGCCTGGGAATCACCACAGCCGGATATGTCCATGGCCGCTGGTTGCGCTGGCGGCGTCCTGGCAGCCCAGCCCGCCTTCCTGATGAGCCGGCCCGCCTTTCTGGTGAGCCGCGCCATCAGCCGCGCGGCTGTCCATCGTCGCTGCCCGCCGCGACGGTGACCGGGCTCATCCGGGGCCCGGTCACCCACCTCCCGCATGCGGTCGGTGGCCGGCGAGGCCGTCAGGCCCGAGCCATGCCGGCAGCCACAGCAGCACGGATCTGGTGCGGGGAGGTGGAACTCACCGAACCGATGGCTCTTCCCGCTGAGCTGCTCGACACCGCCGCCACGCCGTACCGCGAAGCCCGGCTTCTGATCCGCCTGCACGGCACACCGCTCGGCTTCCTGTCCGTCGATCTCGGCGTGGACGTCCTCGACGACCTGACGCTACGGGCCATGGCTATCCGCGACCTCGGCGAGGTCATCCGCGCTCACCTGGGCATCGACGGACTCGACCAGCTGCCGGACCCGGGCCTGGACCCACCGGCGGGCCCGGCACCGGCAGGCCCGCCGGCCGCGGGTCACGCATGCCGCCGGCTGCTCTCGGCCCCCGCGGTGAGCGTTGTGGTCTGCACCCGTGACCGGCCGGCCCAGCTCGCCGCCAGCCTGGTCTCGTTACGCGCCCTCGACTGGCCCTGGCTCGACGTCGTCATCGTCGACAACGCCCCGACCGACCCGGCGACCCGAACCGTGTTCGACGCCCAGGCCGGCGGCGACCCCCGGTTCCGGTATGTGCTGGAGCCACGGCCTGGGCTCTCCCGGGCACGCAACGCGGGTCTGACAGCGGCAAGCGGCACGATCGTCGCCTTCACCGACGACGACGTGACCGTGGACGCCGGCTGGATCCGCGGCCTAGTGCGCGGCTTCGAGCGCCGGTCCGATGTCGTCTGCGTCACCGGGCTCGTGGCCGCGGCCACCCTGGCAAGCCCGGCGGAACGTTACTTCGACGCCCGGGTGTCATGGGCGACGAACTGCCGACCGGCGCTGTTCGACCTCGATCTGTCCCGGCGGCCGAGCCCGCTGTACCCGTACAGCGCGGGGGCGTTCGGC
Source organism: Protofrankia sp. CiP3 (assembly GCF_917627345.1). Lineage (NCBI taxonomy): Bacteria > Bacillati > Actinomycetota > Actinomycetes > Frankiales > Frankiaceae > Protofrankia > Protofrankia sp. CiP3. The sequence continues at coordinate 6,344 of NZ_CAKJTM010000020.1, forward strand.
ACCGGGGCAAACATGGCGTTCCGCCGCGATGCCCTGCTCGCCCTCGGTGGCTTCGACGAGGCGCTCGGCGCCGGCACCGCGTCAGCTGGCGGTGAGGACCTCGACGTCTTCGTCCGCGTGCTGCTTGCCGGGCACGCCCTGGCCTATGAGCCGGCGGCACTCGTCTGGCACAGTCACCGGGCTGAGCTGGACGCGCTGCGCCGGCAGCTTTTCGGCTACGGCACCGGGCTGACATCGTTCCTCTGCAAATACCTGCTGGACCCAGCCACGGCTCGGGCCCTGCTCGTCGCGGTTCCCGCTGGGATTGGCCACCTGCGGACAACCCGGCGACGGACCGGGCGCGGAGTCACCGCGGCCACTGGCGGAACGCGCGGGCCGTTGGCCGCCGGTCACCGGCTGGCCGGACCGGCCGCGTTGCCCATGCGTCGGCTCTGGTTGCGCGAACTCGCCGGTATGGCCGCGGGTCCAGCCTGTTATCTGCGGTCCCGCTACCAAGCGGCTCACGACCGACCGCTGCCGCCAGCGCCAGCATGGCGGTGAACAGATGCCACCGCGGTGGCCGGGATCGCGACCACGGCGACAACCACGGCGACAACCGGGATGACGGCCCGGACGACGGGCACCGCCCGGCCCGGATCACCAGTGACACGGCATCCACCGCATACCCGCCCGCTGGCGGCGGGCCTGGTCCGGCCCGGCCGGCGCCGATGCCAGCCAGCTGTCATCGGCGTGGCCTGATGAGCACGAGGGCGGACGCATGATCGAACCACGGCGTCGATGCGCGGTGGACTGCGCGCTGCTGGCGCTTGCCGCGCTGACCCTGCTGGTGGCCCTCAGCGGCACGCACTCACCGGTGCGGGCCGTGCTGGCTGTGCTGGCGGCGGCGCTGCTGCCAGGCGCGGCGGCGCTGACCACCCTCCGCCTCGACGACGCGTTGACGTGGCTCGCGGTCACGGTGAGCGTCAGCCTCGCGATGCTGACCCTGCTGGCGGTGGTCACCGTCGAGGTGGGCTGGTGGAACCCCACGGCGCTGCTGCTCTGCCTTGGGCTGGCCTCCGGTGGGGTGCTCGCCTGGGATCTTCGGCGGGCGCTCGGTGAGCTGTCCGCGACGGCCCCGGACCGGCGCCGGGAGCATGACCGGCGCCAAGCGCACGAACAGCGCCGGGACCACGAACGGCGCCAGGGATGACCGCCAGCCCGCCGATCCATCGGCTGAGCTGGCTGGCGGTCCCGCCGGCAACGGCAGCGGCCGCCCAGGCCTCGGCCGCGGTGCGTACGCTGGGCAGGCTCGCACCGACCATGGCGGTGGGCGTTGCCGGCGTCCTCCTATGGGCCACGTCACTTGGCGACATCCGGCTGGGCTCCCTCGGTGACTACGGGCTGCCGCCAGCCCTGCCCGTGCGCTGGTATGCCGGACTCGCTCTGGTGATCGTCGGGCACGCGGCCGCGCTCTGCCAGCGGCGGTCGGGTCCGTGGCTGCTCGCCGGTTTCCTCACGGCAACCGTGGTCATCCTCTACGGGACGGTGCCACTGTGCACGGACGTTCCGCACTACCCCTGGGTGTACAAACACATCGGCGTCGTCCGGTACATCGACGTGCACGGCAGTATCGACCCCGGGATCGACATCTACCATCGGTGGCCGGGATTCTTTGCGGTTGCCGCGCTGTTCGGCCGGCTCGCCGGACAGCGGAATCCGGTGACCTACGCGGCCTGGGCCGAGGTTTTCTTTCCGCTTGTCCAGGCAGGAATAGTCGCCGCGACCGCACGGACGCTGACCGGCCGTGCCCGTACCGCCGCCGCGGCCGCCTTCCTCTTCGTCATCACCAACTGGGTGGGACAAAGCTATTTCGCGCCGCAGGCATTCGGGCTCACGATGGGGCTCGGTCTGTATCTGGTCGCGCTGCGGTTCCTGACCGGGCCGCGATCAGCACACCTGGCCGGGACGCCCCCGGGCCTGGCACGGCGGGCAGCTATAACGATCATATGTGTGCTGCAGGCGGCGGTGGTCGTCAGTCACCAGCTCACCCCCTATCTGCTCGTCGCCGGGATGGGCGCGCTGAGCGCCGCGGGATACGTCCGGCCACGGTGGCTCACCGCGGTACTGGCCGGGCTCACGCTGGCCTGGCTGGTGCCGAACCTCGGCTACGTCCAGCACAACTTCGGGCTGCTTTCCGGGACGAACCCGGTGGCCAACGCGACGAACACGCACGTTCACGAGTTCTCCCCGCTGCCCGGGAAAATCTTCAACGCGCGCGCCGGGTACGCGCTGACGGTTTCCGTGGGGCTGCTGGCCGTCATCGGCGCCTGGCGCGATCTGCGCCGGGGTGACCGCGTGGCCGGGATCCCGCTGCTGCTCGCGGTGGTTCCCGTCGGGATCGTGTTCGCCCAGAACTACGGCGGCGAGGCGTCGCTCCGGGTCGTCCTGTTCGCCCTGCCGTTCGCGGCTGTTCTCGGCGCCCTCGCCGTGGAACCCACCGGCGACGGGTGGCGCCTGCGCCAGGTGCCGCGGGTCAGCGCCGTCACCGGCGCTCTGGTCGCCATGTTCCTGCCCGCGTTCACCGGACAGGAAGAAATCAACATCATGACTCCGGACACCGTCCGGGCCGCCGACTACTTCGACGCCCACGCCGAAGCCGGGTCGGTGCTTCTTCTCGCCGGCCCCGACTTCCCGCTCCGGTACGGCCCCAGGTACCCGGAATTTCGGGGTCCGAGCAGTGACGACGACCCCAACCTGCTGCACACGGCCGGGTTCCGCCACCGGCAGCTGGGCGCGGCCGACCTCGATGGCGTCGTCGCGGTGCTGCGGCAGTACTCCACGCATGGTTATCTCGCGTTCACAACCTCGCAGGAGGTCTACGCCGAGGTCTTCGGGCTCGCCCCACCGGGAGCGCTGGGCTCCCTGGAGCAGGCGGTCGCGCGCTCGCCACGCTTCCAGGCCTTCTTCACCAGCCCGACTGCCCGCATCTACTCCTACCAGGCAGGCCGATGATGACCGTCGGCGTGCCGGGGCACTCCGGACAACATCCACACCCCTACCATGATCAGCGACAGCGAGGCCGGCACAGGATGACTCGCGGGAACGCTCGCCCAGCGGATCCGGCACCGGGAACACGGCCCGCGCAAGCCACTGCCCGACGCGGTGTCCTCTACCGCAACGGGCTGGCCCTGGTCGTCAACAGTGGAGTGTCCTCCCTGTTGGGAAGCGCGTACTGGATTCTCGCCGCGCGCACCGCCACCCCGGCCACGGTCGGCGCGGCCACCGCCCTGGTCGCGGCGCTCACCACGCTGTCAACGCTTGCCCAGTTCAGCTTCGGCGGCGCGTTCGCGACGTTCCTCCCGAGCGCCGGGGCATCCGCCCGGAGCCTGGTACTGATCGGATACGGTGTGGCGACCGGTGCGAGCCTGCTGTTGGGCACGGTGTTCGTACTGGTGATCCCCAGGATGAGTCCGGCGCTCGCGGTGCTGGGACGTCCCAGCGCCGCGATCGGCTTCACGCTGGCGGTCGCGCTCTGGTCGATCTTCTCGTTACAGGACAGCGTGTTGACGGGCCTGCGCGCCGCGCTCTGGGTGCCGATCGAAAACGTCGCCTACAGCGCCACCAAACTGGCGGTGCTCGCGGCGCTGGCCGCGGGCGGGCGGAGCGACGCGCTCAGCCTCTTCGGCTCATGGGCGCTGCCGCCGGTGGTGTTCATCGCGGCTGTCTCGTGGCTGCTGTGGACTCGGCTGCTGCCGCTGCCGGCCCGCCCCACGGCGGGCGGGCCGGCAGGCACAACGGCAGGCACAACGCTGGGCGGGACTACCGAGATGTTTCGCTTCCTGTCCGGCGACGCCGTGGGAATGCTCTTCGCCCAGGTCGCGACGACCTTCCTACCGGTACTCGTCGTGGTCAGGATGGGCTCGACAGCCGGCGGCGCGTTCGGCATCGCCTGGATGCTGACGGTATCGGTCGATCTGATCACAATCGGGATGGGGATCTCCCTGACGGTCGAGGGTGCCCAGCCCGGTGCCAACGTCGATGCCCTGCACACGGCCGTCCTGCGACGGGTCCTCCCGGTCGTCGCGGCGGTCGGTGCCGCCGGCATCGCCGCGGCTCCAGCGATCCTGAAAATCTTCGGGACGACCTACGCCGAGCAGGCCACCACCCTGCTGCGTCTGCTGCTGCTCGGCGGTATGGCCCGCGCGGTGACGGTACTGGCCGTCTGTGCGGCGCGGGCACGGCGACAGGCCGGCCGGATCGTCGTCCTGCAGGCCGTCCCCGCGATGATCATAACCGTAGGTGTCTGGCAGTTCGCCCAGCCGCGTGGGCTACCGGCTGTCGGTCTCGCCTGGGTTGCGGGGCAGAGCGTCACAGCGATGATCGCTGTCATGATCAGTCGCCCCGCGTCTAGAGCCTGTTTTGAATCTTCTGTCCGGGCGATCCAGGCCCAGCCGGCCCCCGGCTTCGTTGTCGGCCACACCGATACAACTCAGCCGGTATCGCTTCGGCCTTCCGCCTTGCCGGGAACCAGCTGGACGCGGCTCGCCGTCCGAACCCAAGATTCAAAACAGGCTCTGAGAGCGCGTCTGAACAGTGGCCACAACACCAACAA